>JAGGZS010000256.1 GCA_021161885.1 bacterium | reverse complement strand
CAATAAAAATGGCTGTTTTATTTGGAAATATACAAATTTTCACTCAGGCAATGCTCGCTCTGATGGAAAATGGATGTGATATTGCTCTGATGACTCAAAACGGACATTTTCGCGGAAGAGTTGCCTCAGCATACAGCAAAAACATCACTTCCAGATTACAACAATTCAACAAATACAATAATTCCGAGTTTAAACTTAAATTCGCCAAAAATATCATCTGCTCAAAAATAAAAAACGGCATTGTTTTATTAAAAAAATACCACTATAACCAACATAATCCTGTCAGGATAAAATCTATTGATTCCCTAACAGATATGCTTGAACAGGTAAAAAAGTCTAATGATATGGATTCATTGCGAGGATATGAAGGTTATGCCTCGAAACTATATTTCCATGAATTCGCAAAATGTATAACTGTACCGGAGATGAAATTTACAGGACGTACATTTTTTCCTTCGCCAGACCCGGTGAATGCTTTGTTATCATTTGGTTACTCATTTATCGCACGGGAACTGCAGGCGATTCTCGATGCATACGGACTTGACCCGTATATCGGGTTTGTTCATACAATAAAGTATGGCAGGGCATCGCTTTCGTTAGATATATTAGAAGAATTCAGGCATTGTGTAGTGGATCGGTTAGTGCTTCGTCTCATCAACAAAAAAATACTTACAAAGGATGATTTTTATAAAAATGAAGAAAAAAATCAATGTTATCTAAAAAAAGAATCTCTAAATATTTTTATTCATCACTATGAACGAATGGCTAATTCCGAAAATATATCGTATCCACCGAAAAACCAATCTGTTTCCTATAGAAAAATATTTTGGGACCAAATAGAAAAATTAAAAAAAACTATTATGGATAATGAGCCATACGTTCCCTATCTGTTTGGAGAAAACTAAACATGAAGTATGCCATCGCCTATGACATAACTAGTAATAAACGGCGTAACAAAGTGGTCAAAATACTGATGGGATGCGCTTATCGTGTACAGAAATCTGTATTTGAAGGTTTTTTTACGCTAAATGAATTAAACCAGATAAAAATTAAGTTAGATAAAGCTATTAATGCTAAAACCGACTCAATAAGGTTTTTCCCAATTTGTGATTCATGCAACAAAAAAATAGACATCATCGGATTGGGATGTAAAATAGAATCTATAGACTATCTTATTGTGTAATATCAAGTTAGCCGAATTTGTCCTAAACCGAACGAAGTGCCTTTGCCTACATGCAAAAGTTCACCCCATAATAATAATTCTATGAATGGCTGTATATTGCCTTCATAAGTAGCGGAACCGACCACGCCTCCAAGACTCATACTGCGTTTCTGGCGGGTAGAATAGCGGGATTGATCAATCCATCTGAAATTAGATTCTACGGTTTGCACCTCAGATGCTTGTTCAATCAACAGTTTATAATCTATGTCCGGATGTTCGCCGCAATGGAAATAAGATAACGATGATAAACGGCGCAATAAATTGCGTACAAGAACATGAAAATCTATTTTATCCGTGAAATGACCTTGATACTTGATGCGGCAGGGAGTGAGAAATTTTAACGATATATTATCTTTTAACTGCAACGTAGAAGACAAGTTATCGATTTTATTATTGTCTATAATAGAATATCCGTCTAAATTAAGCCACTTATCATGCTCATACAATAACGTATTTTCCGAGTCTGTAACGCTTAGCAGATTAAATGGAATATGATGTTTGCCTAATCCCGCTATCCCTAATTCTTTTATCGCATAGACAAAATAAGGAATATATTTTATAGCGTTGCCTACAACAATTATTTTTATGCGTTTATGGTGTTCATCTGAACAAGAATCATGATTATTATCTATAAGAGAAAAAACAAATGGATGTGGTGAGAAAGGGTATTTTCGCATAATTTCGGAATTTTCAGGAACAGGAGTATCGAATATCATAGAATATACATCATGGGTAGTTCCGTCTGGTTGCGAAACTTTCAGCCCGTTACAAACCCGTCTAAATACATAGCCGAATCCACCGCGCAATGTTGTGCCTATAAATGCAAAATGCGTTGATTGTTGGAATTTAATGGTGCAGGATAGTTCGACTATTCTCAACGCAGATAACATCTTATCCTCAATTTCTCATTATCTAATCAACGCTTTTGTTAAGAAAGACAATTATATCATATTAAAAAAGACTCAACAATAAAAAAAATTATGTCTTAAGATTCAATCATGCAACAAAAAGTGTGTACTTTTTATTTTGTGAAAAAATTTTTCTACGTACAATATCGCCTTTTTTATAAGCATTAACAAAACGATGCCGCTTCCCTCATCGCCTTGTTGATCCTTCTGAGCGCTATATCTAAATCAAATTTTTCCCTCTCGTTTACCGTCAAAACATCAAACAATTCATTTTCAATTCGAGATTTCATGCCTTTGATTTCCTTGTCCGATCGACCGAGATTGATTTTGTTGCATACATTTTCGCCTATTTGCACGAGTCATCGCGTATTCAGGCAATTTCATACTAAAATCTAAATCTTCGCTTAAACGATAATACGAATAATAAATTTTATTAAGACACGTACCTCCTTTAAATATCAAGTCTATAGAAAGATCATTTATTTTGGATAGGAACTGAGTCAAATAATAATCCTTTTCTAACAAATGAGCTCTAAATCCTGTTCTTTGAACAATAATATTAATTAAATCGATAAAACCTTTTTTATCTTTGTGAATCATTAACAATGAATCTCCATTTCTTATTTAGTTTTCCTTTAAACGACCCTGTCAATGAAGTTATCGCTGTATCATCAATACTTCTGATAAGAGGCGTTAATAGGTCATCAGGATATCCTTTTTTTTCTAACTCTATACCGATTATTTTACGAGTCTTTATATTCGGAAATTTTGACGCAAAACGAATAAATTTTTTTACATCGCATCGATTTTTTTCAAGCTCAGATACTAATATTTTAAGAGCTCTTTTTATACCGCCAACAGGTTTATTAAAATAAACAAGATCGAGCAATGTTCTCTCCAATGAGCTGATTATAACTTCATGGCCTTCAATTTTTATTTTTTCAAGTCCGTACATACGATTTTCAGGTACTCGTAAAAAATTAAACTGTATCCCGAAAACATTCTTTTTTCTCTGCAATGATGTATTTAGCACATAGACAACCTGAAAAAGTTGATCTGTTAAATTATAATAATTATACATAGGAGAATAACCGATATAATAATTGCCTTGTGGAAAAAATTGCGGCGGGACAAGCATTTCGTTTATTGCAGCACCTTGCTCTCCAGACTCAAGTGGAGAAAAAACATACACACCTCTTTTTATCGAAGAAAATACACCTTTTTGTTTAAGCCTATACACAATTTTATTTCGTTCATTATCGCTAAATTTAAAATAGGCGTCTAAGTCTTCTTTCGTGACTATCCTTTTCTTCTCATATGAAAGCCTTGAAATAACATCTATTTCTTTCTTCCCAAACCGGTTTCTACTTTTAATGCTCATAATGCCCTCTGAAGGAATTAACGTTAATTTTAATATACTACAAATATAACATATCCTTCAACTATGTCAATATAATACACTAAAATTGAACCCCCTCGTTTTTATTAATTTATGATGGAATAATAATTAAAGCCGGCTTAAACCATATTTTCGCGGATATTTTCTTCTTACTTCCCTCACAACTCCCTTATAACATATAACGAAAGACCATTTTATCGCACCTACTCGTCTGGCAAAATAAAATATCAGCTACATCAACACAAACTCCGGTTACTATCTCCATCCCCCGGGGAATTTTCATTTTTTACTGAATTTAATTCCTTTTTTAATCGCTATAACAGGCTCTAAAAGAAACTTTTCTATCTCTTTTGCCATATCAGATAACGTATCCGGTGCATGTTTAATGTCATCTTTCCTTAAAAAAGCAGTCCATAAAATTTGTCTATCCGAATTTTTATCATAAATTTCATCAGCAAATAATGGTTTCCCGCAAGGTATATCCGTTTTCCGATGCTCAAATGTTTTTCTTACTGCCTCGGCAAGTTTTGTTCCCTGAAACTCAAAGTGCCTCATCATAAGCCAGATATCATAGAAATCTTTCATCCGGCTATTGAGAAACCCAAGTTTAATCATAACTTCAAATTTTTCACTGATTACACTTTCTGGAGGGTAACCATTAAGGCAAGGTGCTGGAAAATTCAGAATAACAGGATACTCTATTTTATTTGTCTCAGGATAAACCACGTCACCAAAACCAACATCTATCCGCATAGGAATCCGTGATTTCCCGAGAAATCCAATAAATTTTATCCGCACACCTTCGTAATCAGCGTTCTCTTTAATTTTATGTCCTTCGACTGTTTGTGAATCAAACCTTAACCCGTCGGAGACGACAGCCACGTTACATACATTTTTTATAAGCATCTCTATAACAGTAACCCGATTATCACAACAAGCTAAAAAGTCAATATCAAGTGTCGTTCGTCTTTCCAAGAGTTGCCATACCATAAACATAAGTGCGCCTTTTAACACAAATTTATCTGAATATTTTGAACGGCTAAACCTGTACAGGAACCGTTCCATTCCATAATATTGCAGGATTTCTGAAAAGGGACGATTACTTTCTCGCGCTTTATTTTGAAGCCGAGCATATATTGATGCGCATATGTTTGATATATCCCGTTTCACAATATCGATTCCATAAATGGTTTTATAACCTTATCAACGCGGCAAACCTTAGCATAATGCATAATTTCTCTTGGCGGTATATGCTTTTGCAGAACTGCAATTTTAAGGCTCTCTATTGCCACACTAACCCCTATTTTATTTCTAAATTTAAAACAATCGGCAATAGTCTTGGCGAGACTATAAATTCTTATCTTGTGCCCATCAATTTCATGTTCGGTAATCCCTGCTTCCCATGCGGGAAACGCAAACTGACAAAATCGTACAGGCGGATATTTAATCTTATTGGCATGTGTCCCGCGCGGAATAGCTAAATTTACATATTTCGGTATTTCGTTTGTCGCCTCATAAAAAAACAAAGCTGAAAGCAAACAAATTATCCCGCGAGGCGATTGAAGGGACGCGAATACAAAATCAGGATAAGATTCCGTTACATTATTCGTCAACATGTAAAGCCCTCGGCTAACCTTTTTTATTTTCTCTTCACATTGAAGAATAGAAAGTAATTCAGGATAAAATCCGGCTTTAAGGATACTCGAAAATCGGGCAAGACCACCATTGGTCTTCAAAAAATTTATCAATTCTTCCGCTCTTTTATACATTTCTTTTCCCGTATAAAACATCTCCACTTACAAACAAGTATATATAAATTATAATATTACATAACTAAATGTATAGATTCAATAAAATAATGAACAACCAGCGGAATAATTTATTTTTACCGAGTTCCTATATCGGGTCTCAATCTTCATGTCTCGCCGAGAGATAACTTCGCTAATTTGACCTCAAATACCTGTGGTTTCGTGTTTATTTTTGTCATGTTCGCTCCTCTTTTT
>JAGGZS010000024.1 GCA_021161885.1 bacterium | reverse complement strand
GAACTTTGTAGTAAAATAGCGTTCCATTAGTTGATGATCGATTGAATCTACGAATTTTCTGAGTGTTAAGCTTCTGTGTCGCGGCATGAAAAGACCTCCTGTAAACGTAAAAAAACCTTCATTATAAAATGTGTATTTAGACAACACTACCATGAAGGTTTTACTTATTTTTACGTCCGGGATTTAATCCTTCTAACACGGGACATATCATTTATTGTGGATATATTTAATTTAATATCATTCCAAAAAATAGGTCAATAATTTTTTATCCGATATTTAGCTTTTTCAGGTATGTACCGTAAATCATCTCATCCACAACATTTGAGAATCTCTCAACTTCCTTCTTTATCTTCGTTTAATCGCTTATACACCTTCTGCAACATCCACTGTTTTACGACATCGGCAAACGACTTGTCATCCATGATACGCGCAAAAAGCTCCTGATTTTGCTCCATCCGCTCAATCAGCTTTTCAAGAAACATATCATCAAAGCCATATTTAAAATTGTCTATGGTATTGCTTTTTGCTTGTTGATTTAATTTATCATCTGATACAAGTTCTTCTTCGATCTGTTCGAAGAAAAGCCTGTCTGCCTCTGTAAAATCAGTTCCAAACCGTTCATTTAAAATATCGATTATTTCAGATAAAGAAGCTAAATATTCTTTTTCTTTTGGCATTCCCACTTCTGTGGGTGGTTTTATCTCACCGAATACATCTTTTTCTAACTCAATTTTTTCCTCTCGAATCTTTTCAAGCCGATAATATTCTAGTGCAACTTCATCATTTAACTTGAACTTTTCCATAAGGTTTCTTTTGGGAAGTTTATTTAAAAGCAAACGTCCATAGGCATAAAATTTCTCGAGTTCAATATCTTGAAAAGGTATTATTTGTGATAAAAAATTATATAATCGCAAAAATGCTGTTAATACATTTTTGAACTCATCCTGTATTTCTTCGGATTCTAAGATAGTGTACCTATCTACTGCCGGATCAATATACGCATTTAATTTTGCATGATTCATACCCGTATACGACGCACTGGGCTGAAAGTATACTTTACAGAAATTATCAACCTCAGATTGCCAGATAACTTGAAATCCTTCCAGCTTAACCTTTAAATCATACAAATGATTCGGATCGACATTCTCCGTCAGCGTAGTCTTTTCATAATACGGCTGGAATGCTTCATAAATTTCTTCTACCGTATTTGCAAAATCAAGTATGAAGGTATCTTCTTTACCCGGATATATTCGATTAATCCGCGATAAAGTTTGTACTGCTTTCACCCCTGATAATTTCTTATCTACATACATTGTGTGGAGTAAAGGCTGATCAAATCCGGTTTGATACTTATCCGCAACCAGCAATAACTGATACTCAGACGAACCGAATTTCCCGGTGGTTTCTGATTCAGGGAAACTATTCATATCCGATTCTGAATAATCTATGCCAGTCTTACTATCAGTGAACTTAGAAAAAGCAACCAGAGCTTTTATATGGGAATACCCCTTCTCACTTAAATATCTATCAAACTCTTTTTTATATCGTATAACATGCGGACGGGATGCCGTAACAACCATTGCTTTAGCTTTTCCGCCTATTTTTTTCATAATAACCTGGCGAAAATGTTCAATTATTATCTCTGTTTTCTGGGCAATATTATGAGGGTGCAGAGACACAAACCGCGCAATTGCTTGTGTGGCTTTCTTCTTATTAATTTGAGGATCATCTTCAATTTGTTTTGCTACCTTATAATACATTTTATAGGTAATATAATGTTCTAATACATCTAAAATAAAACCTTCTTCGATTGCCTGACGCATGCAATAGACATGAAACGCAACCGGTTTATTAGTTTGAGGATCATTTTCACCAAACACCGCTAACGTCTTTGCTTTAGGTGTTGCGGTAAACGCGAAAAAACTCAAGTTTGCCTGTTGACCTCTGGCTGTCATGGCTTTACGTATTTCATCTTCTTTGTCTTCATCAAAATCGTTCTTTTCTTCCTCCTGCTGAACAGCTTCCTCAATGTTACTCATCGAAAGAACTGCTTTCATTTTAGTCGATGAATCACCGCCTTGCGAGCTGTGCGCTTCGTCAACAATTACCGCATACTTTTTCGCGGGCAATTTCTCAATCTTATCCAGAACAAAAGGGAACTTCTGTAATGTAGTGATAATGATAAGGGCTCCGGCTTCAAGTGCCTGCGCCAGTTGAGCAGAATCCTTATCTATCCGCTGAACAACACCCTGTTTGTGCTCAAATTGATATATCGTATCCTGTAACTGCCGATCTAATATTTTTCTATCTGTTACGATAATGACTGAATCAAAAATTTTGTCATCATTAGCATTATGCAAACTCGCTAAACGATACGATAACCATGCTATTGAATTACTTTTCCCGCTTCCGGCGGAATGCTGTATCAGATAATTTTTACCGGCTCCGGTTTCTAATACATTTGCCTCAAGTTTTCTGACAACATCAAGCTGATGATATCGGGGAAAAATCATTGTTTCCTTTTTTACGGTTCGACCATCAACGGTATATGTTTCAACCTGAAGATGAAGAAATTTTCCTATAATATCCAGCCAGCTGTCTTTCGCCCAAACATATTCCCATAGATACGCCGTTTTACAACCATTTGGATTTAAAGGATTACCCGCACCATTACCACAACCAAGATTAAAAGGCAGATAACGTGTTTTTTTTTCTGCAAGACGTGTTGTCATATACACCTCGTCAGGATCAACGGCAAAATGTACTAACGCCCGTTTCTTGAACTGAAACAAAAGTTCGCGGGGATCTCTATCATCTTTATATTGCTTTTTAGCGTTTTTTACAGTTTGTCCGGTAAAAGGATTTTTCAGCTCCACAGTAGCAACAGGAAGACCATTTAAACTGAGAAGCATATCTATTGAATTTTCATTTTTTACACTATATTTTACCTGACGAGTAACTGTTAACCGATTGAGATTGTAGAGGCGTTCAGAATCAGGGTTCATCCCGGAAGACGGTTTGAAGTATGCCATCTTATAACGTACGCCATAATCAGTAAATCCATTTCTAAGCACATCCAAACAACCCCTGTTATCCAGTTCTTTAAATAGTCTCTGCAAAATTTTAGATTCTACTTGTTTTCCATGGATTGAAACTGACTTTTTCCACGATTTTGATTGGGTTGCCGTAAGAAACGTAAAGAAATTTTTTTTATCCAAAGCAAGTTCACGGCTGAAATCTGACGGATCACCTTTTATATATCCGCCGATTTCGACTAAACTTTTTTCGATAGCGGTCTCAAATGCGTATTCGGTTGTTTGATTACTCATATTCTTCCTTTCCCGCTTTTATGCCAATAAATTCAATATAACTGTAATCATATTATCTTTTTCCTGCGGTTTGCTTACCGCGATCATAAGGGTTAAGGCAACTAACGCGTTATCATCTATCCGTTTAGTTTCATCGGCACGCAATAAAATACCATTTTTTTGTAAAAAACACACAAACAATGCCGCGGCTATACGCTTATTGCCGTCTACAAAACTATGGTTCTTGGTTACAAAATACAAAAGGTGAGCCGCTTTTTCTTCAACTGTCTGATAAACATCTTTACCGTCGAAAGTCTGGTATATCGAATCTATAGAACTTTTAAAACCGGCGTCTTTCTCCTGACCAAACAATACGGACTCTTTAAACTTATGTTTCATAGATTCAATAATTTTCTGAGCTTCGTCATAAGACATTTTGTATTTTGATCTTCCGGTTCCTTTAGGTACTGAAAGCCATTGATGATCGAAATCATCAAGCATATCCAAAGCCCGGGAATATTCTGTTATTACCCTGAGCAACCCTTTTGTTTCATCAGAAACGTTGTCAAGATGAATAACATTATCTAAAAGTCTCAACGACTTTCGCAGTTCTTTATATTTATGTTCAGCGCATTGGAGGCGTTTCTTATTAATAGTATATCCCTCAACAAGATGTTTACGCAGAACATTTGTTGCCCAGATACGAAACTGTGTGCCCTGTTTTGAATTAACTCTATAACCAACGGAAATAATAACATCAAGATTAAAATATTCGATATTTCTCTCAACAATACGACCGCCTTCATCCTGAACTGTTGCAAATTTCGCAACAGTTGATTTTTTCTCTAACTCTTTTGTCTCAAATATATTGCGCAGATGTCTCGATATAACCGATTTATCTCGCTTAAACAAATCAGCCATTTGGTTCAAGTTCAGCCACACAGTTTCCCGCTTTAGCCTGACTTCAACCTTGTTTTTATAAACAATTACTTTGCCTTTTAAGGATGACCCCTTACTCATGCCGTCTCCTCTCGCACATCTATTTTGCCAGTGACTGCCGAGGTGATTAGTGAAGCACGGTATTCCTGCAGTTTTTCAATAGCAGACTCTATTTTCGCGACAAGTGCATCTATCTTCGCTGTCTTTTTATCCAAAAAATCCGCTATTTCCTGTTGGTTAGAAAAAGCAGGCAAAGCGATGTGCTGATTTCCTACGATACTCCCTGTAATGAGAGGTTGGGCGTTTTGATTAGCCAATTGATTGAGGTTTCTATCTTTAATAAAATAATATGCAAATTTTTTATTATTTTTATTTATTGCCAACAGTAACGCATTGTCAGTTATCCATTTTTTTCCATTAACCAAATATATGTTACCACATTTTGCACCAACACGTCCTATGATTAGATCTTCAGTGTCTGAATTGAAGCCACTCGTATACCCCATAATTCCATTGCCACCATAAACAGGATATTCATTATCAGGGTTTATTTCATTTGGAGAAATATTATCACCGCTTTTTATATATTTATAAATCCATTTCAATTTAATTACTTTCCACCCTTCGGGAATATCGCCGAGCCAGTCGATGCCGGACGGTTTCATCGGGACGTCAGGGTTGAGCCCGCGGGTTACCGCCTGATTTATGACCGCCATGCGTTCTTCTTTGAGCAGAGCAATCATCCGCTTTTTTTTATCGATCAGCTCATCTATCTTCGCTGTCTTTTTATCCAGAAAATCCGCTATTTTTTGTTGCTCGTAAAGAGAAATTTCAGGTAATAAAACATAGTTAATAAATTCTGATGTTAGTCCGCCTTGAGCAGAACCTCTAATTTGTAAATAAATTTGTTTTTGACCAAGATCACACCAAATGCAATAAAATAAATATTGATTGTTATACAATGCATTAGTTCTCAAAATAAAAACATGTTCATTAACGGCTGTTTTATTAAAAGGCATATTTTTCACAAGAACAATTTTTCCAATAGTTGCTCCGTCTTTTACTAATAATAAATCCCCTGATTGTATTTTTCCTTTTTTTAAATTATTGTAATACTCTTCTGATATAAAT
>JAGGZS010000175.1 GCA_021161885.1 bacterium | reverse complement strand
TTAAATTTATATAAAATAAAAATTAATATATCAAATTTCAACTATTTTACGTTTAACAGAATACAATTTACTTTGTAAAAAAAATCAACTATGATATTAAAAAAATATTATGAATATAGCAAGGGTAAAAAATGGCAAAAAAAATTTTTTATATAACAGCGCTTTTTATTTATATTTTTATATCCCCTTCTTTTTTAAAAGCAGGCGGCCATTATTACGAACAATCGCAAAGGATAATATCGTTATCACCTGGTTTAACAGAAATATGTTATATGCTTGGTATCGGAGACCAGCTAATCGGTGTAACCAAAAACGCTGTTTATCCGCCGGAAGCCCAAAAAAAGCAGAATTTAGGAAAAGAAAAACATGTTAATGTAAACAAAATTATTCTTTTGCGTCCTAATCTTGTTCTTGCGTCAACAGGCATTAATAATCCGTATGAGATTCAAAAGATGATAAAGGCTGGCGTAACCGTAAAATTAAGTTCAAGCGATTCGCTAAGCGATATTTTTACTTCAATAAAAAATATCGGCAAATGGACAAACAGGCAGTATGAAGCAAAAAAGCTAACAAAAAACTTAAAAAGCAGAATAGCGATAATAAAAAGTATCGCTAAAAAAAACAAAGCGCCGAAAGCGCTGTTAATACTAAACACTAATCCTCTCATAACCTGCCGGAGAGGGTCTCTTTTAGATGAAATTCTAAAGATTGCCGGTGCGGATAATATAGCTACAAACGATTTAATCAACAACCCGTTTCCCGACATTGAATCGCTGGCGATGCAGAACCCTGATGTAATCATTGAAATAAGTATAACCCAAACCAAAGAGACTTATAACAAAATTTATAGGCGATGGGCTAAATGGAAAAATATTCCAGCAGTAAAAAACGGCAAAATTTATATTTTACCCGCTGAGCCTTTTATCACCCCGGGGCCACGCCTTATTGACGGGCTGGAAATGATAGCCGCCGCGCTATACCCTGATAAAAACAAAGAGATACTTAGTTCGACAATAAACAAAATCCCAACATTAGAAAACCGGCCTAATAAATAATTTATATTTTATTACTAATTTAAACGGTTGACGCGACAACAAGGATATCGTAAATAGTATGCGTATATACTGCTGCCGCCAAACCTCTTACCTGATAAATCAAGCAGAAAAAAAGTCCGCCGATAAATCGATAAAAAAAACTGTACCCTGAGAATATGTCTCCCGCTTCGCCGATAAAATGAACGGCAGAAAACAAAAGGGAAGAAATGACAGCCGATATAATAATGCCTATAAAAGAAATATTAAAAAATTTCCTAAAAAGCAAGGCAATTAATCCAAACAAAATCACACGAAACATAATTTCTTCATACACCCCTGCCCCGCAAGACAATATAAGTGAAATTATTTGGTCTTTAGCCATTTTACCGGAATAAAACAAAATTTTATTGTAAGCAAAAATAATCGCGGAAAACGCAAACACGTACAAAAGCGATTCCATAAATAAAACAGGTAAAAAAGACCAATGAAAAAAAAGAAAATCATTTCTTGGTTTAAGAAAAAATAAAAGCAGCAGCATAGCACCAACTGTTACCCAAAAAAAAGCGGACACACCAATGCTCGAAATAGCGAATTTTAAAATAACATCCACAAAATTCCTGATTTTATAGTAAGAATGTTTATCAATCCACCATATGCCTGTTTCATATATCATAAACACAGGCATTATTAATATAATGCTGTAATATCCATGGCGCGTGAACTTAAAATACGATTTAATAAAACTCATTTTTTTATTGACAATATCTCAAAATTAACATTATTTATTGTATGGCACTATAACATTTCCTATTAATAACAGGTAAGACAATGACCATATCTAATTTATTAGAAAATTCAGCAAAAATTCATTCCCGCAGAAAAGCGTTAATTTTTAATAAAAAAGTATATACTTACAAAAAGCTCAATGCCTTATCGAACCAATTCGCCCGCTTATACCATACAAAATACAATTTCACAAAAAAAACAACCGTGGGAATTCTTCTTAACAATTGTCCGCAGTACATAATAAATATTTTTTCTATTATTAAAACCGGGGCAGTATTGATACCTGTCAACCGATTTTTAACTGCCCGCGAAATCCAGTATATCATATCGGACTGTAATATATCATATCTTATTTCTTCAACCGATTTTAACGGACATTTCGAAAATTTACAAAAAAATTGTTCTTCGTTAAAAAAAATATTATTAGTTGATGAACCAAACTCAATAAAAGAAAAAAACACGTCAACAATAAATCAAATAGATTCTTTCTCCGAAAAAAACCTAAATACCGCAATCGATGACAACGATATTGCGGTAATCATCTATACTTCAGGCACAACAGGTTATCCAAAAGGGGCTATGTTATCGCATAAAAATTTACTCGCTAACGTAAAAAGTTGTTCGACTCTGGTTAGAGTTGTTAAAAGCGACCGGCTTTTATTAGCACTGCCCATGTTTCATTCATTCACTTTTACGGTTTGCGTTTTGATGCCTATAGCCAATGGCGCCTGCATAATAGGTTTAAGTTCCATACAGCCGTTTAAGGATGTGCTGAGAAACATATTGTTTCACAGGGTAACTATTTTCATAGGTATTCCAAAAATTTACGATATTCTTTCGGAGAAAACAATCCCGTGGTATATAAAAATAATTTTAAAAATACGGGTATGTTTTTCCGGTTCCGCGCCTCTTTGCGCGCAAACGCTTAATAATTTTAAACAGAATATAAAACTGACTTTACTTGAGGGATACGGATTATCTGAAGCATCGCCTGTGGTTGCTGTTAATCCTCCCTTTGGAGAACAAAAGGCAGGCTCCGTAGGATTGCCCATACAGGGTGTGAAAATTAAAATTGTTGACGACAAGATGAACGAGCTGCCTATTGGTCAAGCAGGCGAAATACTCGTCAAGGGCGACAATGTTATGTTAGGTTATTACAACAAACCCAAAGCAACTGAAGAGACCATGCGCAACGGATGGCTTAAAACCGGCGATATAGGCAAATTAGACAATGAAGGCTATTTATATATTGTTGACAGGCAAAAAAATATGATCCTTTCTCAAGGAATGAACATATACCCAAGAGAAATAGAAGAAGCGATACTGCGCAATAATTCCGTAGCGGAAACAGCGGTAATAGGAATAAACGATAAAAAACACGGTGAAACCGCTGTTGCGTTTATTGTTCTTAAAGAAAATAAGACACTTACAAAAAAAGAGCTGCAAAATTTCTGCAAGGAACATCTTGCCAGATATAAATGTCCCCGTAAATTTATATTTCTCGAAAAACTGCCAAGATCGGGAATAGGAAAAATATTAAAAAAAGATTTATTAGATGTTATAAAATAATGCTGGTTCCGACGATATTTTTTTCAGCACCTTTTTAATTTCAGAAAAATTAAACGGTTTTTTTATATACTCACAAGATGAAATATCATATTTTGAATTCGGAATTTCCTGTTCTACGTTTAAACCGGTGATAAAAACCATTCGCGGTTTACCGGATTTCACTTTAATCCGGCTCGCGCAAGTAACACCGTCAATTCCGGGCATCATAATATCAAGAAAAACAACGTCAAAATCTTGTTTTTCACATTCTTTTAATGCCTTAGCGGCATCATTGACAACCTTTACCGAATGACCCGCGATACGAAGCATTTCACCGAGCAGTTCCCTTATGGCGTCTTCATCGTCAACAACCAGAATTTTCAAGCCTTTTATGTCTTCAGTATCAAAATTTTCATTATTGCCATCAACTGTTTTAGTCGCCATTTCAGCTATAAGCGGCAATTTTATTAAAAATCTCGCGCCTTTGTTATAACTCCCGTCTATTTCCATAATCCCGTTATGGCTTTCGATAACTCCCAAAGAAACAGACAGACCAAGACCAGTACCGGGAAGGCTGCCATTGCCCCAAACCCCTTTTGTAGTAAAAAAAGGTTCAAATATCCGTTCACCAAGTTCTTTTTTTATTCCATGTCCGGTATCGGAAATAGCGACAACCGCATATTTATCGTCATGATAGATTCTTATGGTCAAAGTACCGCCCTTTGTTTCGGACATAGCATGGCGGGCATTGATTATCAAATTTAAAAACACCTGTTGTATTAATGATATATCACAGACAATATTAGGCACTTCCTCATATTTCCTGATTACCTTAATGTTATCTTTTTCAATATCTTTTTCAATGATAATAAGAGTTTCTTCCATAGCGCTTTGAAGACAACATAACTCTTTTTTGGACTCCGTGCGTTTTGAAAATGAAAGAAGATTTTTAGATATATTTTTTGCTCTTTGGCAAGCGCTCAAAACAACTGATAATGCCCGTTTACAAGTTTCCACATCGTCTTTCTGAAGGGCAAGTTCCGAATATCCCTGAATCATACAAAGCAGATTATTGAATTCATGGGCGACTCCTCCCGCTAAAGTGCCCAGAGCAGCCATTTTTTCGGAATGCACAAGCTGGTCTCTTGTGGTAATGAGCATGGAATTAATATCTTCCAATCTTTTAGTTCGCTCTTTAACCCGTTTCTCAAGGGTATGGTTCAAATTTTTCATTTCAGAAAAAAGATGGACATTTTTCAAAGCTACAGCTATTTGGTTGGTAATCATCTTTAACATATGCTGTTCATCGTTTCCAAACGCATTAGGGTCATTATGGCTCAAGTTCAAGACACCCACTATTTCGTCGCCTACTTTAAGAGGCATACACAGCAAAGATTTAATATCAGAGTTGTTTTTTTGTATCGCGACAAACCTGTCGTCAACGGTTACGTCGCTAATCAAGATGGACTTACCCTCTTTAGCGACTCTGCCCGCAACTCCTTCGTCGAGTTTAAAACGATGATGAGGTGAATCCGTTTTATAAAAAATAGCTTTATTTTTTTTAGGCGACCACAACGCTTTAAGTTTAAGGCATTGTTTTTCATTATCAAGAACCATGATCGAACAGTACTGCACATTTATTTCATCACGGATAGTATCTATAATAGAACAACACACATCCTGCATATCAGGAAGATAATGAAGCGAATCGTTTACTCGGTGGACTATAGAAAGTTCCTGTATTTTTTTTATAAGCTGATTGTTGACATTAACAAGGGTGGTGTACAGTAAATGACTGCGCTTATCATTTTTATCTGGTTTGGAACATTTTTTTTCATTCATATTTTACAGTTCGTATTATTATAGTTTAATCAGCTATACGCGGTTCTATATATTTTAT
>JAGGZS010000053.1 GCA_021161885.1 bacterium | reverse complement strand
ATAATAATTTTCAAATATTCAGTTAAGTCCAACATATACGCTCAGTTCCCTTTTTCTTATAATATTTCTGAAACTGGTCATTTAAAATGTAATTGATATGAATAACCCTGATTATCATACTATACACCTAAACTGTTTTAAAAAAATTGCGCTTCACAGGTTTGAACACATAATAATTAATTAGAATTGTAGCTTATGCCTCGCCATGATATGTTTCGTTTGAAGATGATTGTAATCGCCCCGTGAACCAGTATAGCGCATACCATAAGGCATCCGAGAAGATGTGTCAGCACGTATAACCTGTTTGCTTTGCATAATTTATACGCTGAAAGAATATTTGCCAGCATAAAACAAAGTAAAGATATATTAAAAATACATAATAAGGGATTATATGAAACGAATAACAAATATATCACCATAAAATAAGGCATAACCGCGAAAAATAAAACGAGCCCTAAACTTATTATAACTTTATATAATTTTTGTTGAAACCCCTGCGTAAAAATTCTAATCCATCCGCGCCAAATATCCTGTAAAGAAGAGTACATATGAGTCTGGTAAAGATCAGGTCCCCACAGCACTTTCAGATGAAGCCCGTACTGTTTGATCAATCTGCCGAAAGCGAGGTCTTCGAGCAGTTCTTGTTTTACAGCGGCATGCCCGCCGATTTTACGGTATGATTCAGTATTGAAAATCATAAACTGACCGTTAGCAAACGACCGGTTACTCGACCTGTCGTTGATTTCTTCCACAGGATACCATAACATCAGCACTCCGCCCGCAATGGGCATAATAACGTTTTCCCAGAAACTTTTCGCTACCAGATGAGGGTTTATGCTCAACAAGTCGACCTGATGTTTTTCGGTATAATTTACCGCTGTTTTTATACACGCCGGATAATGGTAAGTGTCGGCATCGGTAAAAACGAAATATTTGCCTCTCGCCTGTTTAACAGCATGCGTTAAAGCATGGTTTTTGCCCGACCACCCGTCAGGACAATGATCCATTGAAATAAGATGAATTCTTTTGTCTTGCCGGCATAGTTTTTTTACTATTTCTTCGGTGTTGTCGGTTGACCTGTCATTAACCACGATTATTTCTAAATTTTTATATTCCTGATTGATAAGAGATGTTACACATTTTTCAATGTTGTTTTCTTCGTTAAGAGCGGGTATAAGAACGCTTACAAGCGGTTCCGTGCCGATAACCCCTGATTTATCCGGTGATAAAATATATTTTTTGCCTGATATGGCTGTTATTTTTATACAGCGGTGAATCCATCCTAAAAAAAGCAGTCCTGTTAATATGTAAGGTATTGCCGGAAAGCCCATAATCATCACTTATCAATATGTTAACAATTTAGTTTGCAAAAAATGTATGCTAAATAAATTAGATAAAAAAGTCAAATATTAATGGATATTTTTTGTGTGCGCTTTATTAACCAACTATGCGTAATAAAAAATTTTTTAAATAACAATTATTCCGTTAAAACAGAGATCATTTTTTTTAGTCTGTGAACGTATGTATGTTCTTGTGTAACACGTTTATATCCGTTAGCGGCTATTTGGGCGCGCTCTTTCGGGTGTTTTAAAAAGTAAGATATTTTGTCCCGCAAATCTTTATAATTTTTAAAACATACGATTTCTTTATCTAATTTAAAAAAAGCCTCAGCCTCAGGGCGGTAATCGGAAATCACAAACCCTTTGCATGCAGGTATTTCAAACGCGCGATGCGACAGGGAGTTTCGTATTTGCGGAACAGTTATGTTTATATTGATGCCTGAATTTGTGTATACCGCCGGCAACTCAATGCGGTTATTGATTTTTCCTTTATAAACACCCTGCCCGAGTTTAATCAGATTACGCCATCCTTCGTCGCCGTAAAACCACGGATTAAACCGCAGTAGGTGTTCAATAATTTTAGTGCGGTATACTGATCTTGAAATTGTCTGCACAAAAAGTTCAAACTCGTATTTTTTTTCCGGCTCGTCAATCCTGAACGAAATTTTGTGTTTTTTGTTAATCAGCTCTATTAAATCCCATAACGCAGTAGAGGGATTTTCGCAAATTAGGTTGAGAAGCATATTTACAAAATATTGTTTCGCTTTGTCGCTGAAAACAATCGGTTCCGGCTGGTAAAGCGATGAGCCGATAAAACTAATATCACATAAAAAATCAATTTTTTCCCGCGGATAAAAAACGTCAGGATTAGCCGCGAGCGGCAAATAATAAACATTTTTAAACCCGATTTCCTTTAAGTTGTCCACATAAGATTTATCCCATAGGAAAATATGGTAATAATCGGATATATGCTGTTTTTTCAGCCAATTGAACGGGTTATCAAAAAACCATGAAATATATGGAATTTTTTCCTGCTCATATAATTGAGGCATAAACCCTATGGCGTCGAGAAGCAGGATAAAGTCCGGCCTGTTTTTTATAAGTTCCGAAGTTATCTCAAAATTGCGTATTGCAGTAGTTAAGTGCAGTACCCTTACCTTGTGCCCCAGCTTATGCAGTCCTGCTATGACATCCTGCAAAATATACGGCCAGCCGACTCCCACAGTGCCTGCCATCAACAGAAAACGATAACTTTTCTGCTTAGCGGGAAAGGGAACCCGCGTTTTCGCGTACGAGTTTATTTTATCTATTATTGATTCATAATAATTATGATTGGTTTCGTACCTCGCCGGATGTTTTATTATCTGAAATTTTTCTATAGGAAAATAAAACTGGTTGAGCTGTTCGGAAAAATCATCATATTCCGCTCCAATAATAAATTTAACCTGCCATCCGCGTATAAAATCTTTGAGGTCAAATCGGTTTAAAAATTTATAAAAAACATCGATATTTTTTTCGATAACGATTATCGTAGTGGTTCTATGCACATTCAAGGACAGGTAATTCAGAAGATTATCGCATCCTAATCCCAGCAGAAAAATAAAATTGGTATCGGGCTTGATTATTTTAATAAAATCATTAGTTTGAAGTTCTGCGTCAATGGCGGTTTCATCAATGGCAGAAGAATTTTTTTCTAACCAGCCGGATAATTTATTTGCCAGAACAGGGTATTCTGAAACAAGAGCTTTAAAATTTTCTTCAAACATTGTATTTCCTGCATATTTCTGTTTGAGATTGTTATTGTATCACAAACCAGATTTGTTTTGATATTTTATTGCCTAACCGGTCGGAAGCAGACACATTAATTAAATTTTTACCTTGAGGCAGGGAATTGTTCAGTTTATAAAAAAGCGAATTAGTGTCTAACCGGTATTCAGCAGGTATGTTTTTGCCGTTTAAAGACATTTTAACCGATTTATAAGCAATCCCTACACCTTCGTCCCGCACTTTACAAACGATAGTATCATTTTTTTGCAGGAAAGCATAATTTTTTTGCGGTGATTGGAATTTTATTACAGGCGCAGTACCGTCAGTAAAAACAGCGTAGGCTGCGAAATGATCTATCTTCGCTGCTATGGAGTATGATGATTCAGTTTTTAATCGGGGCAATAACCGCCATTTATTATCAATCCACTCAAATAGAGCGGGCAGTCCTGATAATTTTTTAGATTTTGATATATGATATTTTAACAGCGCGGATTTCGACAGTTCAAATCCCATAGGATTAATCCGGTAAACACCGCTTAACTTATGAAGGTTCGGACTAAAAACAATGTTTTTGTTTTTCTCCATAGATTGAATAAAAGCAGGAAGAACCGCGCGGTTATTTCTATCTATTTTAATCGACATCATACGGTCCTCTGATAAAATTTTGCCGCCGGAAGGCGGTATGTAATTGATGTTAAACGGTAAATCCATAATTTGAGTTTTTCTGTTTTTTTCATCATAATATACATATAATTTTTTTAGTTTAGATATATCACGCAGCGGTTCAAACACATATTCATATTGGTTTGGCGACCGGATTATTGTATATTTCGGCGACAGGGAATCGCCGTTTCCTTTAATCTCAACGACTGGTAAATGTTGAGGCTGAGGATTAGCGTTAATCAATAATGAGAAAAATGAGTCGTATATATTTATTTGAGGAATTAACTTAACTTTTTTAGATGTTTCCCGCTGGGAAACTACAAATTGGTTTCTTAATATTTTCGGCGGTTCAACGTCTAAAGTTAAGTGCAGCGTTGCGGTATTTCCAGCCTGATCTTTTACCTCTATGGCTACTGCGTGATAACCGGGGTTAAGATAATTGGTTTTCTGCGTAAAATCGGTATCTCCGCAGAAAAGATAGCCGTTGTTGTTTTTGCTGGATTTGTATAAAGCCAGATTAGTTTCAGGCAGAACAAACAGCCGTAAATAGTCGCCTTTTATTTTATTGGATACCATATATTTCAATTCACGATCGTAAGCTAAAAAATTGTTGTAATAATCGTAACTGTAATTAAATTTATCAAACGCGACGTTAAAAATTTTTCGCTGATTAATTTTAAGCGATATAGTGTAAACGGCTAAATGAAAACGTTTGGTGTTGTCGGTGTCAGCCGAGTTAAGTTTTAATCCTATTTGTCCCCATACTTTAATCGGTTCGTCAATTACGTAGTTGGATTTGCTTATTTGTCTGGGGTAATATATTAACTGCTGTAGATTTTCATCGACCCATGAGTTGATGCCTACAGGTTTTACCGCGAGATGTTTTATTGTCGGAGTGGTTTTATCGCCATAGGGCAGTGTAAGCCCGTGAGATAAAATATTAATCGGTTCGTCGTTTTTATCGCGAAGCTCAATATGCAGGTGAGGCGCGACATCGCCTGATTTGCCGGAAAAAGCTATTACATCGCCCCTGTTAAACCTGAACATATTTTTGTCCAAGTATAAATCTATTTCATAACTGCCCATTTTGTGTTGTGATTTATTAAGGTATTGTTCTACAGGAGCAATAAATTTTTTGCAGTGTCCATATACAACAATTCTGCCGTCATCAAGTTTCAGGTAAAGGGCTTTGCCGTACCCGCCTGCCGATGCTTTAAGGCGGTAAACATAACCGTTGGCTATGGCGTACAGTTTATATCCTGTAGTTTGGTTTGTCGTGATATCAAGACCGGCGTGAAAATGGGTGAACCTTGATTCCCCGAAATTGCCGGATATAGTTCCTTGAATTTCAACAGGCCAGCAGTAATCTGGCTGCGGGGCAGGGTAAGCATAAAAATTGCTTAATAAAATGATTAATCCAGCCGTTATAAAAATTAAACGGTTTTTTGAGCGGATTTTTTGCAGGGCAATAGATAACAAACAATCATGCAGTTTTTTTTTCGCAGATAATAATAAGGTTAAGATTAATGATCTTT
>JAGGZS010000132.1 GCA_021161885.1 bacterium | reverse complement strand
TTTCATAAAATAGTAATTTTGTACAATAAATTACGGCTGTTATTTATTTTGTATAGATGTGATTGTGTCTTTACAGGCTGTTTTGCCCTTAAAATGTAAAAATTTTCTAAATAAAGAAATACAAGTTTTGATAAAAATGTTGGATAATGTCTCCGATGTTTTGTTGCCGATAAATATAACTTTTGTGGCTGCAATATCTTTGTTTTGAATGTGTTTTGAATATTTTTGCTGCGTACTTTGCATATTCTTTTCATATTTTTTAAAAATTAACAGTTAAAAAAAAAATGCCGACAGGCTAAACAAGATATTAGATAGATTTGGATAAATCATTTTTTTAATTAAAAAAGAGGAGGCTCAATTATGTTTAAGAACTTGACAGTAGGACAAAAAATTACATTTGGAATGGGGACGATACTGTTGTTGTTAGTTGTTATGGTTGTAGTATCGTTTTATGGAATGGATAATACTGTTGGTCATGCGGAAGAAGTTATATACGGCAATGAAATTGATGCGCGGTTTGCTCAAATTGAGGTGGATCATCTGAACTGGGTTAAAAAGTTAACTGCGTTTTTGACTGATGATAACGTAGATGAGCTGAGTTTACAGTTTGATCCCGCGCAATGCGGATTCGGTAAATGGTATCATTCTGAAGATAGGAAACAAGTGGAAAAACATATAAATGGTTTGAGTGCAATACTGAAAGATATGCAGGAACCGCATAAAAAACTTCATGAATCCGCTAAACATATATCTGAAGTATACCGCCATGCAGATGACCGATTACCCGGTTTGCTTGCCGATAAAAAAGTAGACCATCTAAAATGGGCGCGGTCCATAAGAGATACTTTTTTATTAAATAAAGATACATTAGAAGTTGAACTTGATAACCATAAATGCGCGCTTGGAAAATGGCTCTACGGCAATGAGGGCAGGCAGGCATATGAAAAGGGGTCTTTAGCGTTTAAACAGGCGTTTGATGAAATACTCGAAGCTCACCGGAAACTTCACAATAGCGCTAAACAAATTGTAAAAGATTACCGGCAGATTCATCCCGGCTTAAAAGAATCACTTTTTGAAATGGATATAGACAATAAGAACTGGGCACAAAAATTACTTGCTGCTGTTGAGGACAAAGATGATTCGTTAAAAGGAATTCTGCTGGATCCCGCAAAGTGTAAATTCGGTAAATTCTTAGCTTCCAATCAATACAGTGAATACTGCGGGAATTTTCCTGAATTTAAAATGATTTTTGAAAAAATGCAGCCTATCAATATTAAACTTTATGAGTCGGCAGTAAAAATAGCAAAAGCCCTTAAAAAAACTGAAGGAGCGGCTCAGGCGAGAAAAGTTTACAAAAAAGAAACCTTGGCATATCTCGAGCAGATGGGAAATCTCTTTGATGAAGCTATAAATGCGGAAGATTCATTAATGAAAAAACGTATGACAGCAGAGAATGATTTTTATGAAGTAACTGTTCCTCTTTTGCATGAAAACCTAAATGCTTTAAATAAAATGCAGGCTGCCGCTCAGGATGCTCTTAACGACCGGAGAAAAGCGAATAACATTTTTGCGTCGGTATCCCAACCTGCTTTGAAAAAAGTTCAAAGTTTGCTCAATGATGCTCGTGAAACGGTCAAAAACAATATTATGAGCCAGGATGTAATGTTAGCGTCTGCGGAAAGCACTAACAGGATTATTTCTGTGATGGGAGTGATTGCGGTAATTTTAGGAATTATTCTTTTATTTTTTATAACAAGAGGAATAACAAAAACATTGTTTAACATTATAGATAACATTAGTTCCGGTGCTGAACAAACCACATCCGCCGCAACACAGATATCTTCATCTGCTCAACAGCTTTCACAAGGAACGACTGAACAGGCGTCATCAGTTGAGGAAACTTCAAGTTCTCTTGACGAGATTTCTTCAATGACAAAATCGAATTCTGATAATGCTTCTAAAGCGAACCAGATGGCTTTAGAAGCCAAAAACAGCGCTGATAAAGGAAATATGGCTATGGAACAGCTTGAAACAGCCATGAATTCAATAGCTGATTCTTCCGAAGAAGTTAAGAAAATTATACAGACTATTGAAGAGATAGCTTTTCAGACAAATTTATTAGCGTTGAACGCCGCTGTTGAAGCCGCAAGGGCGGGTGAACACGGTAAAGGGTTTGCCGTTGTGGCTGAAGAAGTGCGCAATTTAGCCCAAAGATCCAGTGTCGCGGCTAAAGATACCGCTCAATTGATTGAGGCAAGTTCGGCAAAAACTAAAGAAGGGGTTGATTATACTAAAAAAGTTGCGCAATCGTTAACAGAGATAATATCTAATTCCGGCAAAGTCGCTGATATAGTAGGTGAAATAGCGGTAGCGAGCAAAGAGCAGGCTGACGGAATAGGTCAGATATCAACAGCGATTAGCCAAATGGATCAGGTTACACAACAAAATGCCGCTACGGCTGAAGAGTCGGCGGCAGCGGCGGAAGAGTTGTCTTCTCAGGCGGATCTTTTAATGGAAATGGTTGACGACCTCGAGAAATTTGCCGGAACGGTTGATGAGGTCAAGAAAAAAGATTTTTCTAATATAAGTAAAAAAACTTTAAGCACATCTAAAAAAACATCGACTTTTTTCTCAAAACCGTCAGCTAATAAATTTGAAAATTCTCTTAACATAGGAAAAAGAAATTCTTCTTCTATTGATCCTGAAGCTGTTATACCGCTTGAAAATGAAGATTTTTCCGATTTTTAATTTGTCGTTTTAGCGATATTTTGAGTGAAAAAAATTAGTATTCAAAATATAAGGAGTCAATCTATGAATGATAATAAGGAAAATCAGGCTGAAGTTTTTGACCAGCGAAAGATTACCGAGAAACTCAATAAAGTTGATTCGCAAAAATTGGCTAAACCGGGTAAATACTTAACATTCTCCATAGGTAATGAAGAATATGGTGTTGAAATTCTTAAGGTGATGGAAATTATAGGCATAATGGATATAACCGCTATTCCCCATGTGCCTAAATATGTAAAAGGGGTAATAAATTTAAGAGGTAAAGTTATACCGGTTATAAGTTTGCGTTTAAAATTCGGAATGAAGGAAATTCCATTCGACTCTGAAACCTGCATCATCAATGTTAACCTTAATAATATTCTAATAGGCATCCTTATTGACAGGGTGCTTGAGGTTCTTGATATCACAAAAGAAGATATTGAACCTTCGCCATGTTCTGAAGTAGTGGGGAAAACAGATTTTATATTAGGAATGGGGAAAGTCGGTGATAAAGTTAAAATCCTTCTGAATATAGATAATATTTTAACGGACGATTTATCTTCGTTAGAACGCGTTTGTAAAAAATAAATCTCATAACTAAATAAGCCAGACAAGTGTTAGGGAATTTATCATGGACGTAAACCGCGTAAGTGAAAAAATTAATAAAGCGGCTTTAGACATTGCTCTTCTTGATTTATCGTCGGTAGAATTGCGCAAGGAAGCTTTTAGATATTTTGAACAGCTCAAAGAACTTGATTTAGGAAGAAATTTTATAATTTTTAATAGAATTATCGATGTTGCGGATAAATATATTTTCAGCAGCGATCTTGACGCGAAACAATGCGAAAGCATGTTTGCATGCCTTGTTGCCGCATTACATAATTATTTGCTTGATTTAAGCAATAACGCTGACCTGAAAAATCATGCCCGAATATTTGAAGAGCGGATTGAAAAAATCGCGCCACTGTCGATACAAAAAAGTTCGTCTCCCGCTCCGGAAAACAGATCGGAAAATATCTTTGATGCTCTCGAATATATCTTAATACCGGAGTTTTTAAGCGGAGCTTCAGATGTTTTAGATGAAATAAAAACACGACTATCAGCTGTTGAACAATGCGGATTAACTGAACAATCCGTAAATAAAATTTTTAAATCATTTCATAACTTAAAAGGTGAATCCAATTTATTAAGCCTCCTTAATTTCGCGGGGGTAGCACGTAAGTGCGAGGATATTTTTGAACAGATTAAATCCAATAAAATTAGTTTCGATACCCGGTTGCTTAATGCTTTGTTCTCAATAATAGACACGTTAAAAAATTATATCGCGATTGCCTCAACGGATATTAATGAGGCATTGTCCATAAGTTTTGATGATGACTTAAATTCTCTGTCTAATATTGGATCGGACAGGGCAAGCCGGCAAAATCCATCACCAAACACATCAAATACTACTTTATCGGATCCGAAAGTTATCGTGCGGCAGCAAACCAGCCGTAAAACCGATTATCAAGCAAAAGTGCCGGAAATAGATTTTTCACTCGGAGCCGATTTATTTATAGAGTTTATCGCTGAATCCAATGAACATCTTACAACTGTGGAAGATTCGGTTATTGAACTGGAAAAAGATACTAAGAACGCTGATATAATAAATAAAGTTTTCAGGGCGTTTCATACAATCAAAGGGGTCTCAAGTTTTTTAAATCTTGCGGATATATCTAAATTGGCGCATACGAGCGAAACCATGCTTGACCTTGTGCGAAGCGGGGATATGGAGTTCGGCAATGATGTCGCGGATATAACGCTTGAATCAGTCGATTTTTTGCGGAATTTGCTGTCTCTTCTTGAGGAACAAATCGCGAATGAAGGTAAATTGTTAAGCGAATATATAAATATATCTCCTTTACTGTCTAATATAGAAGCTCTTACCGCTGGAAACCATAAAAATTCACCAAAAGATAAACTCAATGTTGAACTGGAGGAGGGTATTCCGGCTGCACTTTATCAGACTCTTCAGATTGATAAGGATACTGTAAACAGGGATAATCTTGAAGGTCTGCCCCTTCAGGATGAACCCCTTATTATACAGCTGCAAAGCGAGAACGAAAATGCTGGCTGCGATGAACCCGCGCCTATGGAAGAGGCAAAAGATGAGAAAAATGCTGGCTGCGAAGACGCTATGGATAATCCGCCAAAAAAGATAAAAGAAAGTGAAACAATAGATAATAATGTTCAGCCAAGCAGTCAGGGTTCCATTAAAATTAATGTTGAAAAATTAGACGTGCTTATCGATCTTGTCGGTGAGCTTGTAATCAGCGAGACACAGGTGCTTCAGCATAATTTAATAACTCAGATAGATGACAGCTCGTTGACTAAAGAAATATCTGAACTTGACAGGATAACACGCCTGCTTCAGAACGTATCTATGGGAATGCGCCTTGTGCCTGTCAGGGCTACTTTCCAGAAAATGGTTAGGATTATAAGAGATTTATCCAGAAAAACAAATAAAAAAATAAATGTTGTCCTCTCCGGTGAAGATACTGAAATAGACAAGAATATGATAGCGCTTATCAACGATCCCTTAGTGCATATGGTAAGAAATGCCGTTGACCATGGATTGGAGCCGGAAGATGTTCGCATTAAGAATAATAAATCCGTTGTAGGTACGATAGAGCTTGCCGCGTATCATAAAGCCGGAAATGTCGTTATTCAAATAAAAGATGACGGAGCCGGATTAAATAAGGAAAAAATTATCGCTAAAGCCTTGGAAAAAGGATTGATAAATGAAAAAGAAAATTTTTCTGAAAATAGAATTTTTAACCTCGTTTTTGAACCGGGTTTTTCAACCGCCCAAGAAATTACCGATGTATCCGGCAGGGGTGTCGGCATGGATGTGGTTAAAAGGAATATAGAAAAACTTCGAGGTAAAATTGAAATTGAATCCAAAGAGGGGGCAGGAACGGTATTCTCATTTTATTTGCCGCTTACGCTCGCTATCATTGAAGGCATTATTCTTCGTGTCGTTAAAGAACGTTACATCCTGCCTATTACAAATATAATCGAGTTTATTCCCGCCTCAATAAAATCGTTAATCCAACTTAGTAACGGATCGGAAGTGTACAGGTTCAATGATGAGATATATCCGGTTATTCGCCTTGATGAATGTTTCGGCATAAATACGGTAGTCGCTGATTTTGACCAGAAAATACTTTGTATTGTTGAGTCGGATTACGGACGGGTGGCAATTTTAGTTGATGAGCTTTTAGGTGAACAGCAGGTAGTAATTAAAAGTTTGGGCGAGAATTTAAGAAATATTAAAGGAGTCAGCGGGGGAGCCATATTAGGCGATGGAGCAGTAGGGCTTATATTAGATGTGAACGGGATTGTAGAAGCAAACACAACAAGAAAAAAAATCGAGTGTGTTAATGAATTGTAACCTAAATGGGATCAATTATGAATTTACCGGCGCTGCAGGAATATAATCTGTCTGAAAAAGAATATAAAATGTTTACGGATTTAATATATCAAAAAAGCGGTATTTCTCTTGGATTTAATAAACAGCATCTTGTGAAAGCTCGCCTGCAGAAAATAATGCGTGAACTTGGCATTAACAAATTCAAAGATTACTATGATTATCTCACTAACTCCAATGGTACTAATCAGCTAATTCAAATGATAGACGCCATAACAACAAACCATACATTTTTTTTTAGGGAAAAAGAACATTTTAGCGCTTTAAACGATTTCGTTATTCCCCATATTTTATCCGCAAAAAAAACGAGTGGCAACAGGAAAATCAGGGCATGGTGCTGTGCGTCTTCTACTGGAGAAGAACCATATACAATAGTGCTTTGCCTGATGAACCAAATTTGTGATATTGAAAATTATAATGTAAAACTTTTGGCTACGGATATATCAAGCAGTGTTTTAATGGCTGCGGTTAAAGGGATTTACTGCGATAAAAAAGTTAAATCAGTACCGCTTTATTTGTTGAATAAATATTTTGATAAATTTCAAGAAGATGGCGCGGTTTTCTATAAAGTCAAGCCTGTTTTAAAAGATATGATTATTTTTAGGCTCTTTAACTTGATATCGCCCGTATTTCCGTTTAAAAACCGGTTTGACTTTATTTTTTGCAGAAACGTGATGATTTATTTTGATATTCCCACAAGAGAAGAACTTTTGTTGAAACTTGTTAATTATTTGGCGCCGGGAGGTTATCTGTTCATAGGGCATTCTGAAAATATAAGTGGTCCGGCAAAAGAACACCTGAAAATGACGGCACCGGCTTTCTTTATGAAAAAAGGGTAATAAAGAGATAATAAAATGCAAAATAGTATGGATAAAAAAATAAAAGTTTTAATAGTCGATGATTCAGCGGTAGTAAGAAAAATTCTTTCCGAACAGCTTGCGAAACATAAAAAAATAGATGTGATAGGCACTGTGCCCGACCCTTTTATCGCGAGAGATAAAATAGTTGCTTTAAAACCGGACGTGATAACCCTTGATGTGGAAATGCCCAGAATGGACGGCATAACTTTTCTTGAAAAAATTATGGCTTATCACCCAATGCCTGTAATAATTCTAAGCACTTTGACCCCAGCAGGATGTGAGTCAGCTTTAAAAGCATTGGAATTGGGAGCGGTAGAGGTTATCCATAAACCTGAAATAAACATCTCGTTTAACTTAAGCGATATGATAGCCCAGCTCGTTGACAAAATTTGCGCGGCTGATTTAGCTAAGTACAGGATTATCAATAGACAGAAAGTTATAATCAAACCGTCTAAGCCCTTTTCGTCGTCAATGATAAAAACTACCGATAAAGTAGTAGCTATAGGCGCGTCTACGGGCGGGACAGAGGCTATTAGATATATCCTGCCGAGTTTACCTGCTAATTTCCCAGGCATAGTAATCGCCCAGCATATGCCTGCCGCGTTTACTAAAACTTTTGCTAAGGCGTTAAATAAGATTTGCTCAATAGAAGTAAAAGAAGCTGAAAATAATACTACTATACGACCGGGTTTAGCTCTTATTGCGCCCGGAAATTACCATATGGCTGTCAAACGCAGTGGGGCAAGGTATTATGTTGTTCTTAATCAAGGACCAATGGTACATCATCAAAGACCAGCCGTAGATGTGCTTTTCGCGTCAGTCGCCAAATATGTCGGCGGCAATTCTGTCGGATTAATCCTGACCGGTATGGGTAAAGACGGAGCAGAGGGATTACATCATATAAAAAACACAGGCGCTAAGACAATAGGGCAGGATGAAAAAAGCTGTGTGGTTTATGGTATGCCCAAATCCGCATATGAAATAGGAGCGGTTGAAAAAGTTGTAAGTTTAAAAAATATCCCTGAGGAATTAATGAAATCAGTAATTTAAACAGTAGGAGGCAATATGTTACCGCTAAAACATTTTATGAAATCAGATGTTGCCACAGTGAGGAAAAATACAGCCATATTAGACGCTATTGAATTTTTTGCCAAATATCAAATAAGTTCTATCCCTGTGGTTGGAGATGGAAATAAATTGATTGGTGAATTGTCTGAAGCATATATCCTGAAAATCTTGCTTGACGAAAATATATGCCCGTCAAAATCTGTAGAGAATTTTATGAGTGAACCGGTTGATTTCTTTCTCGAAACCCAAACTGCAGTAGAGGTATGTGAATATTTTATTGAAAAACACAAAAGGAAAGTTCCTGTAATTCGAGACGGTAAACTGGTCGGCATAATTACCAGCCATGATATTATCAAATTGATAGTTGATTTAAGGAAGAAACTTTTAAATCATACAATGATTTTAACTTGAGGTTAACAAATGAAAAAAAGTACTGAATCCAAAGAAAAGTTAATTGCTCAAAACGGTATGGAATTAGGGTTAAAACCGGATAAATACGAACAGATATTATTACTTGCCTTAGAACAAACCAAACAAGATTTGCATTTATTAGAAGATTCTATTCAAAAAAATGATTTTGAAGCAGTCAGCTCATTGTCGCATAAAATTAAAGGGATGTTCGCCAACCTTCGTGTACAAAAAATGGCAAATAGCGCGCAGATTATAGATTCATTAGCCCGTGAATGCGCCGCTCTGGCAAAGATTAACGAAGCGTTTGCAGTGTTAAATTCTGAATACGAAAAACTTATTAATACATTTATCGGGAGTTAAACTGAGTTATGTGGAAAATACTTGTTGTTGATGACCATCCGGGGAACAGGGAACTTATTAAAGAAATGTTAAAAGATTATGCCTATTGCGATGTAGCGGCAGATGGGGACGAAGCTATTGATAAATATAATTTGTCTCTTAGCGATAAAAGATATGATTTGATTCTGCTTGATATTGCTATGCCCGGAATAGATGGGCTCGAATTCCTTAAACAGCTCCGTGAAAAAGAAGAAAAGTTCGGCATTTATGTAGGTAAAGGAACTCCGGTTATCATGGTAACGTCTTATAAAGAATTTTGTTATGACGCTTTTAATCATGGCTGCGACGATTATGTACTCAAACCTATGGTTCCTGACGAACTTATCGGCAAAATTAAAAAAAGTCTTCTCGGAAAAAGAAAATAGTTCGGGTTACTAATTAAAACCATATAAAATTAAATAAGAATGAGTATTGTTATGGAGCAGGAACATATTCAGCATTTTGCAGAAGAATCCGATAAAATGTTGGCTGAAGCGGTGAATTTTTCTATACAATTAAAACTTGAACCGGATAACAATAAACTAATTAATAAAATTTTCAGGATTCTTCATTCCGTCAAAGGCAATGCCGCTATTCTCGGGTTTAAAAAAATCAGAGACTTATCCCATTCAATAGAAGAGTTAATGAACCTGTTTCGTGAAAAAGAGATTGTCTGCGACGAGGATACCGCGCAAATACTCATAACCTCCATAGATTCGCTTAGAGAG
>JAGGZS010000271.1 GCA_021161885.1 bacterium | reverse complement strand
CTCCCCGTCCGTGAGGTCGGGGATGAGAGCAAGTTCCAGTAGTTTTTCATATGATATGAAAAACAGGCTGGACAACTGAAAGTTGAAACAGAAGATACCCCGTCCGTAAGGGCGGGGAGATTCATTATTTTTTTTAAATAAATGTGAGTATTTGGTTATATGGTGTTGTTTTGTGAAAAAGTTCCATGCAAAGTTGAAATTTATTTGTAAGTTTTTTAAAACTCTAGCTTATGGTGAAAGATTAGAAATGTTTGCTTTTTAGCAGGGTCTGTGCTGGAAATCCAAAAAAATGTAGTGTTTATATCGCTGGTTATTATAACGGCAACAATCAGCGAAATCGTATTTGGAACTATATGAGGTTAAAAATGGAAATAAAAATTTTATGTCTTATGAGCTTATCATTGTTGACATTATTTGGTTGTACGGTTGGAAATTCTATAAAATCCTCTCAGCCGATTAATGATTTTAACAGCACTACCATCCAATCCGCACAAAACACAGAGACTGTTACTGAACCGCTGAAACCACCGTTTACATTGACTCAGTGCATTGATATTGCTTTGAAGAATAATCCTAATATTGTTGGCGGCGAGTTTGATGTTTTAGCTGCCAAAGCCGATAAGGATATCGCTGCTGCTCAGAAATGGCCTGCTATAGGAATCGAAAGCAGATACAGGCATTTCTTGGATAATCAACGACTGGTTCAGCCGCAACATAACGCGGAACCGGGTGTTTTCGGTGATGATATAATATCTGGTGATGTGGTTTTAAAAATGCCGCTTTTTACTGCCGGTCGAATTGAAAATGCAATTAAGGCATCTGATTTATTAACTCAGTCTGCAACACATAATCTCATACGCACCCGGCAGGAACTGGTATTTAATATATCTCATATTTTTTACAATATCCTTGCGCAAAGACATATTATTAAATCTTTGGATTTCTCTAAAAAGGCATTAGAGCAACACTATAGGCGAGTCAACGATCTGATTGCCGTTCAAAAGGCGGCAAAAGTCGATTTACTGCGAACCGAGGTCAGGCTGTCAGATATTGAACAGCGTCTCGTTGCAGAAAAAAATGTAATGTCGATTTTGCGCAGAACTCTGGTCAACTTTTTGGGAATAAGCAATCCTCAACCTGAAATAGATATCAAAGGTGATTTGGAATTGACAGCAGTCAATACTAATTTAACTGAAAATATTTCAAAAGCTTATGGGCAAAGGGAAGATTATCTGTCCGTCAAAAAAAGGGTTCAGGCAGAGCAAAAACGTTTGGATATTGTTCGTGCTGGTTATTGGCCGATTGTATCAGCGGAAGCATCTTATGGTCTGCGAAGTGCTGCCAAGCCCAGTTCTCACCCATCTGGAACGGACGATACCGAAGATGTGGGGTTTGTAGGTGTCAGCATAGAGTTGCCTTTTTTCGAAGGCGGAGCAATAAATGCCCGAATCCGTAGTCAGCGATTCAGATTGTATTCACTGAAAGAACATTTGCGTAAACTTAAGCTCCAAATAAACCTGGATATAGAGACCGCGGTTTTGAATATAACATCTTCAGAAAAAAGACTTCAAGCCACTGAAAAATCTATTGAACAGGCAAAGGAAAGTTTGCGAATTGAACGAGAAAAATACGATCTTGGCAAGGGATCAATAACTGATGTGCTCGATGCCCAGTCTGCCCTGCTGGATGCTCAAACCATCTATTACCATGCTTTGAGTGATTATAACAGCGCTGTTGCTCAATGGTATCTTGCGATTGGAGATGAAAAATGAAAAAACTATCGAGAAATAAAATTGTGGTTCTGATAATTTTAGCGGCAATTGTTTTATTTGGAATTGCTTTAATTAAACGCAAGGAACATAAATTGGCCGGTGCTCCAAAATATGGAATGCGTCCTATACCTGTACGGGTCATAACATCTAAACTCGGTAACCTTGCGGAAAAGATAGATTATCTTGCTGTTGTTGAGCCTGTGCGAATCGCTAATCTATCGGCGCGCCTGACAGCCACTGTTGATAAACTGCTCTGTGATGAGGGATACGCGGTCAACATTGGTGATACACTGATTGAACTGGATGGTCGTGAGATTAAAAATGATATCGCGGCTGTGCGGGCAGATATTGCCCAAGCCCAATCAGAACTATCAGCAAACAAGGCAACGGTAACCTCTCTTAAAAATTCAGCGGCATATTGGAACCGTGAAGCCCAGCGCGATAAAACATTAGCCGACAAAGGTGATATTGCCGGCGCCACGGCTGATGCGACCGCAGACAAGGCCAACGAGTTTGAAGGCAAATTAGATACTGCTGAACATAAATCCTCAGCACTTGAACATTTAATAGATTCTCTTGAAAACAGGAAGGCGCAATTTGAAACCCGATTAAGCTACTGCACCATCAAAAGCCCTTATAATGGTCTGGTAACACAACGGTTTGTCGATCCCGGCGATATGGCTTCACCAGGCAAAAAACTGCTGGCTGTTGAAGACCGCAGCCAGTTAAAACTTACATTTGATATACCGCAACAGGATTTATCAAAGGTGCAAGAAGGCTTATCTGTACAGTTTATATCAAACGGCAAGATGCAAGAGGCTGAACTTACGCATATGTATCCTTCTCTTGATAAAGCGAGAATGCTTCGTGCAGAGGTTTTCCTTTCTGATAACCAGATAGATAATCTTAAATGCGGACAGTATTTGGCTGTCTCAGTACTTCTAAATGAAATCAAAGATGCTGTTATAGTGCCGAGTTCCTGCCTGATTGAAGGACCGGAACATTTTAATTATGTTTTTATTATAAAAGCCGGCGTTTTGACATATCACAAAGTCAAAGTATTGGGTTCTTCCGCAGATAAGGCAGCAGTCGAAGGTATCGGCACAAATGAGAAAATAGTAACAAATACGTTCCTTGGATGGGCGACTTTATCAGCAGGCAAAAAGGCGGAGATAATTAAATGAACCTTACCGATTTTTCACTCAAAAATCCTTATACAGTCATTGCTCTTGTGCTTGTAATCGTTGCGTTGGGACTCTTTGCGTTTTTCAAAACTCCAACCGACCTGTTCCCTGACACTGTACCGCCACAGGTCGTGGTTATTACCGTTGAACCGGGTGCAGCCGCCCGGGACATAGCCGACAAAATAACACAGGTCATCGAAAAAGAGATAAATACCGTCAGCGGTCTGAAAAGAATCGTTAGTACTTCGCGTGATGAAGTATCAAGCATAAACGCCGAATTTTACTATTCCAAACCAATTGGCGAAGCTGTTCAGGATGTGCAAAATGCCCTTAGTCGGATTCGTCCTGATTTGCCGAAAGATATCTTAGAGCCGCGGATATACCGCATATCCAATGCTACCCGTCCATTGACAACAGTAGCACTGTCTCCAAAAGAGGAGAGCACTAAGACATTGTCGGAGATTCGGCTGCTTGCGGAAAATCAAATAATGGATGAAATCCTTACTATTGACGGCATAGCTGATGTGGATGTTTTCGGCAGTCATAAACCTGAAGTTAAAGTATACCTGCATAGAGACAATATGGCTGCGAATAATATATCGCTTAATGAGGTATTAGGTGTGTTGGCAAAACAAAATGTTTCTGCGCCCGCTGGGACGATCTACTCGTCTACAAACGAATATATGGTCAAGGTAACCGGTGAGTTTGCCAATCTTGAGCAAATCCGAAACCTCCCTGTAAAAAAGAGTCAACAAGGTTATTTGCGAATTTCAGATATCGCAACAGTCGTTCTGGCTGAGTACGAACAACGAAGCGTCTATCATGGCAATGGCAAAGAGGCTATTGCTATAAATGTTATGCGACCGGATAACGGACCTACGGTAGCGGCTATAAAAATTTTCAAAAAGTCTCTGGCAAAACTCAAATCTCAATATCCAGACATTAATTTTGAGATTACTGACGACCAGCAGCCGCTCATTGATATTAATGTTAAAGGGATGCGGCAAAGTCTTATACAGGCGGTCATACTGACAATTATTGTAATTTTTGTTTTCCTCGCTGATTATCGTGCGGCTATTGTTGTTTCAGTCAGTATTCCGCTCGCCTTTTTGACTAGTCTTGTTGTGTTATGGTTTAGCCCTTATACGTTAAATATGGTAACGCTTTCCGGTTTAATTATATCCGTTGGTATGGTGGTTGACGCATCTATTGTAATGCTGGAAAATATTTATCGGCACTACAAAAAGATGAAAAAACCCGATGCCCTGACCGCCGCCCGCGAGGGTGCGTCGGAGGTGGCTTTAGCCGTAACAGCTGGTATGTTTACGACTGTTATTGTGCTGATACCGGTTATGTTTACCGGCGGATACACTCAGCAGACAATGCGGCCGTTGAATATGATGATATCATCAACGCTTGTTGCCTCATTGCTGATTGCTTTGACAATTATTCCAGTAATGGCTTCGCGGCTTTTGGCAAGACCTCATGAGCATCGAAACTACATAGAAAAATTGTTTGCAAATACGGATAAGGGCGTAACCGCTCTTACAAAATTATATACCTTAATATTACGTAAAGCTCTTAAATGGCGTACGTTGACACTTCTGATAGCTGCTGCTTTTTTTGTAGTAACTATGAAAAAAGTTCCGCCGCTTAATGGCGGTGAATTGATGCCGCTAATGGATACAGGAATTGCCTTGATTGAGTTTGACACACCGACCAGCTATAAAACGTCTGAGGTGCAAAAAGTTCTGTGCCGTGTCGAAAACATGGTTTATGAGCAGCCGGGCATAGAGATGGTTTCGTCGGTTATAGGCTCAGAGCCGGGTCAGATAAGTTTTGGCGGGGGAGGAGCTACTGCCCAGTCAGTCAAAATGACAATCAATATGATTGACCGAAAACATCGAAAGGAGACTATCTGGCAGATTGAAGATAAATGGAGAAATGTTTTACGCACCATTGACGGCGTGCAGAGTTTCAGAGTCAGTGAGTATGGAGCAACACCGCTTTCCACGACTAAGGCACCATTGGATATTATTATAAGTGGTCCTGACTCTGTTATTGTCAGTGCTCTTGCCGATAAATGTCTTACTGCGTTAAAAGGTTTGCCGGGGCTAGTTGATGTTCGCAGAAGCTGGTATTTCGACAAGAGCGAAAATAATGTAATTGTTGACCCCGCACTATCTACGCTTTATGGAACAAGCCCTGCACAGATAGCGTTAGAATTGAAAACAGCAGTCAAAGGAGTACCGGCAAGTGCTATGCGGTTGAAAGGGTTTCTTGATATTCCAATTCTTGTTCAATATGCCGGCAAAGATATTCATGACCCGCAGCAGATTAATGATGTATATGTGCAAACACATTTCGGACAAATACCGCTAAGGAGCATGGCTTCTGTAAAAACTAGTCTTGACCAGCCTTTCATTACACGAGAAAAATTAAAAAATACCATTGATGTTACAGGTGGCAACAGCATTTATACCATTGCGCAAGTCGCTAAAATGGCAGGTAAAAAGATTGCTGAAATCAAGGTGCCGGCTGGTTATACAATTCAGGTTTCAGGTACCGCTTCAAATATGAAGACAGGAAAAAAGGAAATGGGCAAGGCTCTTTTGATCGGACTTGTCCTTCTATATCTGCTTATTCTGGCGATGTTTAAGTCATTCAAACACCCTATAACGATTATGTCAGCTATTCCACTGGCAATCGCAGGCGCAATGTGGGGATTGCTATTGTTTGATAAACCAATGTGTAAACCGGCAACAATGGGGCTTATTCTGCTTGGCGGAACTATTGTAAATAACAGTATCCTTCTGCTGGATTTCATACTGAAAGCTCGTAAAGGCGGTATGGAAAAAAATGAAGCTATCATCCAGTCTGTTCAACTGCGAATCAGACCAATACTTATGACTACTGTTTCAACGATAGTGGGGCTAACTCCGCTTATTTTCGAGATGGCTGTTGGTCTGGAACGGATGAGTCCATTGGGAATCGTAGCTGCAACCGGGCTGTTGGTGGGAACATTTTTAACAATGATACTGATTCCAGTTGTCTATTCATCTATAGATAGTGTATCGCTTGCTTTTATCCGTTTATGGCAATCGTAAGTTGCGGTTAATGTTGAATTAAGTAAAAAAATTTATGTTTTGAGTAATATTGAATATACAGAAGATTGTACTAAGGTACGAAAATACCAAGATGAACATATCCGCTCCGTCTGCAGTATGTTCCGCATTGGGAACATTTAAAAAATTTTATATAATAATTTCTTATAATTTAAGGTTTATCAGGTTAACATACCAAGTTATTATAAAATTTCCGTAAAATAAACAAATATAAGCCGCCAAAGCCAAAAAAGGACCGTACGGGATAACTGTATTCGACTTGTTTTTCCGAATAAACAAAATAAACGAACCGCCGATTAAAGTGCCTAACACGGAAGATATAAAAATAATAAGCAATACCGATTTAAAACCTAAAAAAGCTCCTATCATAGCAAGAAATTTAGGGTCGCCAAGTCCCATTGCCTCTTTTCTGAACAATATCCCCCCAATCCATACGACAAACCGTAATGCCCCGAATCCAACACCCATACCAATCAAAGAGTGAAGCAATCCTTTATAAGCAGTAGACTCACCAACCAATGATGGAAAAATAACCGCTCCGACCACAGCAAAAACTATTCCGGCAAGATTTATCTCATCGGGTATAATGTAAAATTTTAAATCTATTACCGTAGCGGCAAGCAGGCAGGCGATTAAAAATCCATAATAAGCCACATAATAAAGGCGAAGTTCAGAATTAAAAAAATGGATATATATATGGCATATCATGACTGCGTAAATAATTTCTATAGTTGGATAAATCAAGGAAATTTTCTGTTTACAATGCCTGCATTTACCGCCTAGAAAAATATAACTTAGAACAGGAATGTTGTCATACCATGCGATAAGGTTATCGCAGTTAGGGCATTTTGAACGGGGTTTTACAATAGATTTTTCTGCCGGAATGCGATAAATACATACATTTAAAAAACTGCCTATTGCCAAACCTAAAAAAATAATACAAAAGATTTCGGCATATATATCTATCACGCAGTATCTCCATAGACAATTTTTCTTAACGCATCCGCCATTACATCTATAGGCGCCGGCTGTTTAGTCCATATTTCAAATGCTTCAACCCCCTGATACAACAACATACTCAAACCGCCGTACGCCTTAATACCAAGCTGAAGAGCGTTTTTTATTAAAGTAGTTTGGGGAACATTATATACCACATCATAAACTATGGCGTTTTTATTAAGCAATCTAACATCAAAAGTGGAGGGATCATTCGGTTTCATACCTAAAGGAGTGGCGTTAATTGCTATATCCGAATACCCAAGATATTCCCCAACATCTTCATTGCGGAGAACGCGCAGTTCACATTCGCCGTTAATATGGCTTAACAGCTCAACAAGGTTATTGGCTCGTTTAATGTTTTTTTCGTATATTCCTATTTGAGATGCTCCTTCAAGAACGCATTGGGTGGCTATGGCATAACCAGCGCCGCCTGCGCCGGCAAGAAACACGGTTTTATCTTTAAAATAAAAATTCGCTTCTTTTTTTAAAGCCCTTATAAACCCTATACCGTCGGTATTATGTCCTATAAGTTTTCCATCTATAATTTCGATGGTATTAACTGCTTGAATAATCTTTGCTTCTTTGGCTAAACTATCTAGATAAGGAATAATTTTTTGTTTATGGGGGATAGTTACGTTAACGCCTAAAATTCCCAACGCCCTAAGTCCTGATACAGCTTTTTTAAGGTTATCCGGTTCAACAGGGAATGGAAGATAAACCGCGTTTATGTTTAAAAACATAAACGCGGCATTATGCATTATTGGTGAAGCGGTATGTTCAACAGGGAACCCTAATAGTCCGAACAGCTGAGTTTTACCGTTAATCACAGCCATTATATTTCCTTTTTTACATCGCTTTCATTTTTTTTTTGTTATGCGCAGAATCTTGTTTATTCCGTCAAGGTAAGCTTTTGCGCTTGATTCTATTATATCGGTACTTACGCCTTTTCCGGTTACAACGTGATTATCTGCTTTTAATTTGACGATTACTTCGCCTAATGCGTCTTTACCTTTAGAGATAGACCGCAGCGAATAATCAATCAGTTCAGCTTTTATTCCGGTAATGCGTTCTATGGCGAGATAAACCGCGTCAACAGGACCGTCTCCGCAAGCCGCGTCCTGAATAATCTGGTCATCTTTTTTAAGGCGCATAGTGGCTGTGGGAATACTGGTATTGCCGCTTGTTACGCAAACATAATCAATACAATAGGTTTGAGGTATAGTTTTACTGAAAGCCTCCTGCACGATAGTTTCTATGTCTTCGTCGAAAATATCTTTTTTCTTATCTGCCAAGACTTTAAATTTTTCAAAAGCCTCCTCAAGTTCATTGTCATTAAGAATAAGCCCTAATTGATCGAGCCTGTCCTTAAAAGCGTGTCGACCGGAATGTTTGCCAAGAACCAGTTTATTTTCCTCAAGCCCTATATCTTCGGGCTTCATAATTTCATATGTGGAACGTTCTTTTAAAACACCGTCCTGATGAATACCCGCCTCATGGGCAAAAGCGTTATCTCCTACAACAGCTTTATTCGGCTGGACAACAAACCCTGTCAAATGGGATACCATTTTGCTGGTTTTCATAATTTGAGGGGTATTGATATCGGTATGGACATTGCTGAAAATATCCCGCCTTGTTTTTATTGCCATGACAACCTCTTCGAGAGAACAGTTACCAGCCCGTTCGCCAATGCCGTTTATAGTGCATTCAATTTGTCTAGCTCCTGCCCGCACAGCGGCAAGTGAGTTAGCAGTCGCTAAACCAAGATCGTTATGGCAATGCACGCTGATGACCGCATCGTTAATGTTAGGCACGTTATCAAACAAATATTTTATGGCGGTTCCGAAATTACCCGGTATAGCGTATCCTACTGTATCAGGTATATTTACGGTAGTAGCTCCGGCTTCTATGACAGCTTGGACAACCTGAGACAGAAAAGGAAGTTCCGTCCGAGAAGCGTCTTCCGGTGAAAACTCTATGTCGTTTATAAACGATTTAGCGTATTTTACGGCTTCAACAGCAAGACGCAGAATTTCGTCTTCAGCTTTTTTTAGTTTATGCTGCATATGAATTTTTGATGTAGCCAAGAATACATGAATTCTGCCTCTTTTAGCGTATTGCAGAGCTTCTGCCGCCCGTTCAATATCTGCTTTGCGTGAGCGGGAAAGAGCGGATATAATAGGTCCTTCAATTTCCTGAGATATTGTTTTAACAGCCTCAAAATCCCCGGGAGACGCTATTGGGAATCCCGCTTCAATAACATCTACGTTCAAACGTACAAGCTGTTTGGCTATTTCAAGTTTTTCCCGGATATTAAGGCTTGCTCCCGGAGCTTGTTCGCCGTCACGCAATGTTGTATCGAATATAATTATTTTATCACTCATATTAGCACCTGTTTTTTTTATAAAATTAAACCTTAAAT
>JAGGZS010000005.1 GCA_021161885.1 bacterium | reverse complement strand
ATCATAGAAACAATTTGCATTCGGACATAAACTGGCGCTTTACTACAAACGATGCAAGAATAAAACTAAAGAGACTTTATCCAACATTTAATGAGTGACATGACACTAGATTACTTCCCCTTGTTGCGATTTTATATGATTTTCCCATAAATTTACCTGTTTTAAGATTAAGTTTTCAGCATCCACGGATTTTTTTTTACGTTTTAACGAATTTAAATTAATAACCGGTTCAAGATCAGACAGGTTGACAAGCTCAATACCTTGTATTAATCTTATTTCCGGTTCAATATCTCTTGGTACAGCCAAATCCATAAAAAATATTTTTTTCTTAAGTTTTCCGCCTGATTTTTCAATCAGCTTATTTACGCGCGCCCTATTAATAATATAATGCGGGCTTGAGGTAGCGGATATGACAATATCTGAATTTAAAAGCATATTATCAAGTTCATTGAATTTAACTGCTTCGGCGTCAATCAAAGAAGCAAGTTCCGTCGCTTTTTCATAAGTTCTGTTGGCTATAAATATAATATTTTTTGCTTGCCTGTTTAAATATTTCAATACCAGTGCGGTAACTTTGCCTACACCGATGATAAGAATTTTTTTGCCGTACAGTGAACCGATTTTTTTTTCAAGAAAATTTACCGCAATACTTCCTACAGATACTTTGCAGCCGGAAAAGAAAACTGATTTGCGCACTATTTTGTTAATTGTAAATATTTTGCTGAAAATTTTTTTTAAATGTTTATCCGAACTATTATAATTTACCGATTTCATATAGGCTGATTTAACCTGTCCGGCGATTTGAGTTTCACCGATTAACAAAGAGTCAAGCCCGCAAATAACATTACATAAATGTATAAAAGCATTTTTACCGGATAAAAAGTAAAATGCCGAATCAATTGCTTGCGGATTAATCTCAAAAAATTGTGTTAAAAACTTTTTTATAATGTTAAATCCATACAGTTCATTATGGATGCTTGCGCAGATTTCTATTCGGTTACAAGTGTTTATAATAACACAACCTTTAAATCCGCAATTAGTTACAAGAAAATCATAACCGTTTTTTAAGTTTTTATCAGAAAAAACAAATTGTTCCCTAAATTCCATTGAACTATATTTATGGTTTGTGCCTACAATAATCATATTTTGCAATCCAAAAAAAAATTTAATTTAACCGGCCAATAACCCATGAAATCAGAAATGATAACATAATTGCCGCAAAAGGCATAATAATCCATGTAAGATACATTTTCCTTAACAATGAATTTTTAAAAGTATTTGCGTGTCCGTCTTTAATGCCGCTTATAGCCATGATGGCGGCAACTTTAATCATCACCAGGGACTGGGGCACGCCGAACAAAGACGCGATAATCATTAATGTTGCGCACACAAAACAGGTTATGCTTGCCGAGATTAATCCGATAGGTATTATTTCTTTGCCTGTTGTTTTAATAGCGCGAGGGAATACAACGCCGCCCAAACCAAAAATCGGCGCAACTAAAATTAATCCAACACAAGTGCTCAGAATATTTCCCCCGGCTAAAGGGCCTACAGCATTAGCCACATTATTTGCACCTATACTAAATGCGTTATAACAACTGGCTATAACTACAAAAGTTTCCAATGACTTTGTGTATTTTGCGCTTTTTTCATAAACCCAAAAATTGCTTGATCGGGACGGATAAATCAATCGCCCTAAAAAATATGTCAAAAAATAACCAGCTACAGGGAACAAAATCCATAACGGAACAAGATAAAAAAATGTTTTAAAATAAACATTACCGTGATAAATGCCTACACCCAAGATAGCTCCCACGGCAACAAGGCTTGTTGACTGCGGTATTTTAGTAAAATTTGCAATAAGCAAACATAATGAAGCAGAAAAAACAATTATGATTACTGCTTGATTGTCAATGAATTGCGCCGGAATAATTTTGCCGCTAAGCGTGCGCGATACCTTTGCGCCGAGCATAACTGCGCCAATAATAACAAAAAGAATAAAAAGAAGTTGTGATTTTTTTCTTGATATAATACCACTGCCGTAAGCCGACGCGAAAGATGCCGCGTAATTGCCGGAGCCCATATTTAAAGAATACAAAATTACCAGTAAAAATATAATAAATTTAATGACCATAAAAAAAACCTTATCAATGCGTACCTTAACCCAAAAGAGTAAATGAAAAAAATATCTTGAAAACCCATGATTTTTTATATTTGATAGTCAAACGAGCAAATTTTTTCTTCATGTTTTTTGACCATATCAGCTAATGTAAACGAGCTTAAAATTTCGAGAATTTTTTCGGAGATTTCTTTCCAAATCTCACGTGTTGTGCATAGGTTGGCATGAGCGCACAAAGTTGTTTCGCCAACACACTCAACCAACCCCAATGGTCCTTCCAAAGTCAAAACAATTTCTTTCAAAGTTATTTGTTTCGGCGCTCTGGCTATTTCATATCCGCCATGTGCCCCGCGTGTAGATATTACAAGACCTGCATTTTTTAAAAGCGATATTAACTGCCATAAATATTTTTCAGATACTTCTTGCCTTGAAGATATATCCTTTAATAAAATTGGACCTTGTTGGTATCTCAATGCTAAATCAAGCATTAATCTGGTTCCATACCGCCCTTTTGTAGATAGTTTCATAATTGTATAATCCTGTATTATGCGCATAATAATTTAATTTCCTACTAAGTCTATAGAAATAGTAGAGATTTATCAACAGGAAAATCGTCATTTCTTGGAATTTTACTGACTCAAGATGATGCAGGATGTAAGATGCGCGAGGAATGAATGCTGTATTATAAATAGTTTTTTTCTCATATAGCCACATACTGTTTATTTGGTTGGTATATTTTCTGCTTCATCATAGTTTTTAATGAAACAGCCTTATTTCGTCTAATAAATATACAAATATATGATGGAGATTTTTTCTATGGGAACAAAAAAAACGGTTTTTGTGTCGATACTTCTATTGATTTTTAACTCAAATTTTGGTTTTTGCATTCCAAAAGATTCGAGTCCTTCTTTAGGATTTATCAACCAGATTACAAATATGGACAACCAAAGAGTATTTGAACTGTTCTATGAAGCTGTTGAACTGGCTGAAAATAATAAAAAACAGGAAGCCTTGAATAATTTTGACAAGGCATTGCGATTAGCCCCTGAATTTGTTTCTTTATGGTATAATAAAGGTGTTGCCCTTGAACATTTGAATATGCTTGAAGACGCATTATCGGCTTTTGGTGAAGCGCTTAAACTTGAACCTCATAACATAGACGCTTTAAACGGCAAAGGCATTATCCTTGAGAAACTTAACAGGGATAACGAAGCCCTGAAATCTTTTGACAGCGCGCTTGAGGTTGAGCCGGATAACCAGTTTACACTCCATAATAAAGCCATAATTTTGTGCAAACTCGGAAAATACGGACAGTCGCTGGCAGCCTTTGATGAGGTAATAAAAATTTGTCCGCTGAACGCTAAAGCATGGTTTAACAAGGGAATCGTTTTCGTAAATATGGGACAACACAATAACGCCGTAAAATCGTTTAAAAGGTCTTTGCAGATAAATTCGTTTGATTATGAGGTATGGCTGAACCTATCTATATCCCTCAGTGATTGCGGACAGCTTACGCAAGCGTTATCGGCTTGCGGCAAGGCAATTGAACTTTATGAATATTCTTCTGACGCGTGGTCGTTTAAATCTACTTTACTGGCTCAGTCCAGAAAATTTAAAGCCGCGCTCGCCGCTTGTGAAAGGGCTATAGAACTCTGCCCTGACAATCTTACGGCATTATACAACAAAGGATTAATCTTTTTACAGACGAATAAACCTGAACAGGCTTTGCCCTTATTTACTGAGATTATCAGAAAAGACGACCGCTATATTGACGCCTACTTGAATATGGCTGTTATTTATATTCAGTCAAAAAAGCTGCCTGAAGCCGAAAATGCGCTTAGCAAACTGCTTGCCTTTGATCCGAACAATATAAGCGCATGGTATATGAAAAGCGTTGTTATGAGTAAATTGAAAAAATATAAACAACAGCTTTTCTGCCTGAACAGATTATTGCGGATAGACAATAACGTTGCGGTAGCATGGTACAGCAGAAGTTGTGTGTATTTAAAAACAGGCAATAAGCAGTCTGCGTTACGGGATCTGTTAAAATCTATATCTCTTGATGAAAAGTTTAAAAATATCGCGCTCAATGATCCTGATATCAAACCGTTATGCGATGGCGAAGCGTTCGAAAAACATATGCAATAACTCTATTCGCTTTTTTTTAATACGGAATAAAGTTCATCGGCTTTTTCAATATTTATATTTTTCAGGATTTCATAATATTGCCATGCTTTAAAAAAATTATTCCTCTTTGCATAGATAACAGCACAGTAATATAACGCGTCTTCATCGGGCTTTGTCTTATTTTTTATAAGTTTTTCGAACTGCTCCACAGATAAATCTAACTGGTTATCGTCATAATAGGCGAGGGCTAAATTAAATATTATATCCGTATTATCCGGAGCGAGCATTAGCGCGTTTTTATAAGCGTCTATTTCTCCTTTTGCATCGTTAAGGTTGTTAAGGGCAATCCCAAGCCTGAAATACGCGTAATATGATTTCCTGCGGCTAAGGATATTTTTGTAAATACCCGCTTCAAGTTCATAGTTTCCTTTTAATTGATAAATATCAGCTATATAATATAAATTTTTTTCAGAGTCAGGTTCAAAATGCCATACCGTAAGAAAACATTCCAACGCTTTATCGTAATTTTTCAAATTAAAATATGTTTCTCCCAATAAATATAAAGTTGCGCGGTTACCCGGATCAATTTCATTTGCTTTTTTTAAAAAAGTTAAAGCCTTTTTAAAAAAATTTTTGGAAAAATAAATTAAACCTAAATTAAAAAATGCTTGCGGTTTT
>JAGGZS010000287.1 GCA_021161885.1 bacterium | reverse complement strand
CCTTTTAATTGCGTATTTAACAATAATAAAAAAAAATTAAAAAAACGAAGATTTTATATTGGAACTTAAAAAAATTTGTTAAAGTTAATACTATAATATCTTTTTTTTTGTAAAAGTAATAAAGGAGAGCAATGCTGTGAAAATAACGCCTGATTTATTGAAAGGACGCAGAATACTTGTAACCGGAGGAGCCGGTTTTCTCGGGTATCATCTTGGCCAGAATTTACAGAATATGGGAGCTTCTTATCTTGCCTTTAACGATATAGATGAGTTTCCTAACGGCGAATACCCTGAAGGGTCGCTTCTTATAAATGTTGATGTGCGCGATAAAGACGCAATGAATAAACTTATAAAAGATAATAAGATTAATACGATAATTCATTGCGCCGCCGCGCTTCCTCTTTGGAAAAAAGAGGAGATTTTTTCTACCAATGTAGGCGGATTAAGAACAACTCTTGAAACGGCTCATGCCAATAATGTAGAAAAATTCGTGTTCATTTGTTCAACAGCAGTTTACGGCGTGCCTGATAAACATCCGTTGGTTGAAGACGATCCTGTTGACGGTGTCGGAAGCTATGGCATATCTAAAATTCAGGGCGAAGGGGTTTGTCGTGAATTTATGGAAAAAGGAATGAATATTACTATAATTCGACCTAAGACTTTTATAGGCACGGCACGGCTTGGGGTATTTCAGATTTTATACGATTGGGTTGACTGCGGAAAACGTATTCCAATCATCGGCTCAGGGGAAAATCGGTACCAACTTCTTGAGGTAGACGATTTGGTCGCCGCTATAGCGTTATCGGTCGCCGCAGATCCGAAAGTTTCAAACGATACTTTTAACGTGGGCGCGAAAGTTTTTCAGAAAGTTAAACAGGATGTGGGCGCTTTGTGTGATTTCGCGGGTAACGGGTCTCGCCCTATGCCGACTCCAGCCTTTCTTGTCAAACCTGCGCTTGCTTTTTTTGAGTTAATAAAAGTGTCCCCGCTTTACAAATGGGTTTATGGTACGGCGGATAAAGACTCTTTTGTATCCACTGAGAAAATCGAAAAAGCTCTTGGGTGGGAACCTAAATTTTCCAACGAGGACGCTCTTATCACATCCCATAAATGGTATCTTGAAAATAAAGAATTGTTACAGAGAAAAACTACAGGCGTTACACATAGGGTTGGTTGGGATCAGGGAATTTTGAAATTGTTCAAAAGATGGCTGTAAACTAAAAAAGGATTTTTTTGCGATGATACTTATTACCGGAGCCGCGGGGTTTATCGGAAGCGTTATGGCTTGCCGCCTTAACCGGCGTAGACGAAATGACCTTATTTTATGCGATAATTTTATGAATACCGATAAATGGAAAAATGTTGTAGGTCTGAAATTTGTTGAATTAATCGCCCCTGCCGATCTTTTTGATTTTTTAAGAACCGATAAAAAAGCCGGCAAAATTGAAGCGGTAATACATATGGGAGCTTGTTCGGATACGACAGAGAGCGACGTGGATTATCTTATGGATAACAACGTGCGTTTCTCGATTGAACTGTGCAGATGGGCTGTTGCCCAAGGATCGAGGTTTTTGTATGCTTCATCGGGAGCTGTTTACGGCAATGGAAACCTTGGTTTTTCCGATTCCGACGAATTAACCCCGAAACTTCGTCCGCTGAATGCGTACGGGTTTTCTAAATGGGTGTTTGATATGTGGGTTTTGGAAAATGGGTTCATCGATAAAGTAGCTGGTCTGCGTTTTTTCAATGTATTCGGTCCTAATGAGTATCATAAAGGGAATATGGCAAGTGTGGTTTTCAGAGCGTTTGCGTTGGCTCAGCAGGAAGGGCGGGTCAGGTTGTTTGAGTCGCATAATGATAAATACGGGCATGGCGATCAGGAACGGGATTTTATATATATAGACGAACTCCTTGACACGTTTTTTTATCTGTTTGACAACAAAAAAATCAATGGTATTTTCAATATAGGGACAGGCAGGACGCATACGTTCCGCCAGTTGGCTATATCTTTGCTTGAGGCTCTCGGCAAACCTGAAAACATAGAATATTTCCCTATGCCCGAAGATATCAGGGACAGGTATCAGTATCATACAAAAGCTGATATGGGCAAGTTGCGCTCTGCCGGTTATCCTGAGCAGGACGACAGGTTTGCTGAGTACGTGAAAAAGTATGTGCGCAGTTATCTGTTATCGGGCAACAAATATTATGTTGAGGTTACTTGATTTATTGTATGGATTTTTGTAGTTTTTATGCTTGTCTTTCTGAGGTGAGAAGTGCCGAAGAATCTCCGCTCAGTTGGTATAATCTTCGCTGAGATTCTTCACATTCGTTCAGAATGGCAAATTATGTTTTTGTAAAACCAATATTTTATCTTATCCAAATCAGAAAAATAAATCGTTTGAAATTAAAAGAAAATGGCGTATATCATAAATTAAAATGGGATATCATCGTTGGAAGGATATAAGGGAAGTTTCGGCTCAGGTTTTTGCTTTTTGAGTACCAACTTATCTTTGTTTTCAAGTAACCATTGCATACCTTTATCGGAGATAGTGTATAGAAAACATTCATTGTCGTTTCTATCATAATCTTTTTGATCTACAATCATCTTTTTTCTTAAAAGCATAGTAAGAGCCAAAGTAGTAGCAATTCTATTAAATCCTGCCCTTTGCATATCTTCTTTAATTATATAGGCTTGGACATTATCAGATGGAGAATCTATATTTTCCGCAATGATTACCAAAGCAGCTATTTCATGCGGAGCTAAACCTTCGGTATCCGCAATTGGAGGCATATTGACGAGCCCCCCGAAAATAGAACCATGCAAAACTTAGTGATTTTTTCTATACTGTAAACTATAAGGAGGATCACAGAATGAAGCGAAGCAGATTTAAAGAAGAACAGATTATCAAGATTTTGCGTGAGGCGGAATCCGGCAAGAAAATAGTTGATGTATGCCGTCACTATG
>JAGGZS010000103.1 GCA_021161885.1 bacterium | reverse complement strand
TCCTTATTATATGGATAAAATAAAATATATAATGCTTGTTTTTAAAAATAATTTTTACTTATTTTTAATTTCCCATATAGCTAAAATAGCCGGGCTGATTTTATGTTATATAATCATCACAAAAAGAAAACCTTTGGCAAAACCTATTTTTTATTTTCTAACGGTTTGCGTATTTATCGACCTATTGGCAGTTTCCCAACAATATATGGAGTTTATGCCGCGCCAAGATTATTATCCCCAAAAAAAATCATTGAGTTTTTTGCAGGAAAAATCAAAAAAAGACATTTTTAGAGTAGGCGTACTCCTTGAAGACGCAACATGGTTTTTTAAAAATAATCCTAACGCTTCTTTTGCTGAATATAATAATTTTTTAAATAGCGATAATCAAAAATTACATGAAAATATAATCATTTATTACGGGCTGCAAGCAATAAGCTCCCAATCTGGATTATATCCGCAAAGGCAATACGATTATTTCCGCTTACATAAAAAAAATATGGATTACGGACTATCGCCTCAAGGTGTGAGATTTACTAATCTTGAATCGACTTTGTTAAATTTGGTTAATATGAAATACATCATCACGCCGGCAGAGCTTTCGTATAAACACTATAAAAAGGTTTTTTCAGATGAAAAATATATTGTTTATGAGAATCTGAATGCTTTTCCCAGAGCTTTTTGGGTGCCTGAAGCAAAATATATCGCTAAAAAGGACAACCTTTTCTCTTTATTGTCATCTGATAAAGTAGATTTCACAAAAACAGTATTAATTTCTGAAAACCAACCTCCTGCTCGACTATTAATATCTGCTGAAAACGATAATGCAAATGGAAACATAAAAATAAAACAGTATTCGCCAAATAAAATAATAATACAATCCGATTACAATCAGGACGGCTGGCTCGTCCTTGCTGATGCGTATTATCCGGGCTGGAGTGCTTATATCGGAGATGTGAAAACCAATATATATCCTGCGAACCATCTGTTGAGGACTGTTTTTGTGCCGGCGGGCACAAAAACAATCACGTTTAGGTATTTTTCAAATTATATGCTTGTGGGAATATGGATATCCTCTTTTTCATGGTGTGCTGCAGGATTGATATTGCTTTTTTGCGCAAAAAAGAAATGATTGTTTTTCGCATTTGATAAAAACGCTATGGCTGGCTCTGGCGAAAAAAAATGGAATCATCCGAATTTTTTACTATTTTTTTAAAAACAAAGTTTTTTTTAAGATTAAAGAGCGGATTCAATAAGTTCGTAAGACCTGTTGTTGAGTTCTCTTTTAGCTGAATCGGCTGGAGCCGGAGATAAAAAATCCGATGATAAACGGATAAATAATATATCCGAAGGAATGATAGATTTAGCGTATTTTATTACGGTTTTGGAAGATACATCCCGCTTAAAAGTTTTTACGGATATCCGTGCTTCCTTTAAAAGAGTAAAAATGTATTTGTAATCTTCAGTGGAGTCTAAAAGAACTTTTCCTGAAAGCCTTATCGTTTCCGTATCTGTGTTAATTGTAACATCGCCGTTTTCAGCTAATTGCGCTATTTGACCGGCAAAGAAACGTAAAGCGAGATTAGTATATACATTGACTAGTATTAAGAATTTTGTTTCGTTTACTTTGCCTGATTTCGATATTGATGATAGAAAATCGTTGAGTTCAGGGAATTTGCCTGATTTTTTGATCTTGTCTAAAATCAAGGCTGTCATTGTTATTTGGGGTGTTTTTATTTTTTCGTTTAAAATAAGTTCATCGGTATATTTTTCGATACCTAATAAGCGGGCGTATTTTAAAAAATCTTCTTTAGCTTCATTTTCTCCTGCTTCTGCGGCTGCCGCTTGGTTGAGTTTCAGCCTAAGGTCAATGACCGCCCTGATAAGGCGGTCTATCGTATCTTGTTTATCTTGATAATTTTCCGGCAGTAACGATGGAGCAATCGAAAAAGATATCCGTTCTGTTTGGGAACTGTCAAATCGAGTTACAATATTTTCAAGGAATGACTTTATATCGGTTACCGTCTGGAAATTAAAAATTTGATTTTCTTTAAAAAAAGATAAAATTGTTTTAACGGAACTGTCATGTGTATCAACGGCGATGGGATAAACCCGATTTTTAAGCAGTTGTTTCAGCTGTAAAAGTTTTTGTTGCTGCTCATAGCTTCTTTTGTTTGACAGGTTGTGCATTTTTATAGCGTATTCTGTTTGTGAAAGTGTGTCGGTTTTTAAGATATTGATTTTGAACAGCGAAACAGCCTGCCGGAATAAAGCTGAATTCTCAGGCAGTGAACTGTCGGCGGTTAAAAGTATAGGATTGGTCTTAAGGGCTTTTTCCGCTCTGATAAGTAAAGGTAGTAAAGATAGAGGAAGCCGAACATTTTCTATTGAAAAAGATTGTGTGTTTTTGTTAAAACCAGGCAATATCATTGTCCATAAACGTGTTGGCGAGATATGGGCGTCTTCTGCGATTGACGGTGCTATTTGAATAAGCGTTTCAGGATGGGTCTGCATGAGATAGTATATTTTGTCTATCGCTTTTATTATCTGAGGATTAAACAGTTTGTTATGAATAATGCTGCCGTTTTCTGCCGTAAACTGTTCGGAAAATAAAAGTCTGTAAGACAACAGTTGGGCGTTTATTATCTGAGTTGGAACAAGTAAATGTTGGTCTTGGATAATTTTTAGGTAAGATTCAATGGTTTCTATATTGTCAGATAGAGTATTTTGTTTTTCGGAAACGAAAATATTTTCAAGTTGTTTTAAATGGGTTTGCATAACACCGGTAATCGCATCGGATAAATTAGAACCTGTAAAAGCTGTGATCGCCGCTTGGGTTTCTGATAATTGTTTAATCAGGCGATTGGCGTAATTGTTTAATTGCGTCAGAGACGTTTCTAAAGGTTCGGCATTTTGAAGAAATGCAATAATATCCGTGAAGTTTAACTGGGTTTTTTGGGGAGCGTTTTTTATTAAGTTGGATATTCTTAATTGAATATGGTTTACAAGTGGCTGCGGTGTGTTATCCGGCAAAAATATTTTTGCCGAGTCAGCGGTTTTATTTGCGATTAAATTTGTGTAATCGGCAATTTTTATTTGTTTTATAAATGAATTAAATAAATTTGTATTCCCTTCGAACGCATCAAAAATACCTTTTAGAATTTCATCGCTATGGTTGATTCCGAAATGCACAAACAGGTTGAAAAATAATTCTGCCCCATTATCTGCCGGTGTCATGCCGGATGGATCCGCAAGCAGGTATAAATTTATTGAATCGTGGATTTGCTCAATCAAAAAGTTTGATTGGTTTAAGTTAGGCATTACTCCATATAGCTGCCATAGTCGAGTTAGCTGCTCGGTTTGTTTACGGATAATTTGTTTTGTCTGAGATACGGTTTCTGCGCCGTATCTGTCTGACTGCGCGTTAAAAACAGGTAGGACTGAACAACCTGCGGGATATGTTTCGAATATGGAAAAATCCATTACATTCTGGTTGCTGACATTAATCCGTCTTCGGGCAAGCGTTGGTAACGGCGATAAAATATTGTCGGTAATATTGTTAAGGTTTTCTGTCGTTTGTTGGGACTTTTCCCGCGTAAGTTCAGCTTGGCTTTTTAATACTGTTCTTGATAGCACTTCGTATTGGTCGTTACCGAAAAAAAGAGTAATTTTTAAGAACATATTATTGCCCGCCGCGGATTCAAAAATGATATTTAAGCCTGTAAGGTCAAGGGGGTCTTTTTGCTGTTTTTCCGTTACAATACTTAAAAGACCGCCTTGACCAAGCATTTCGTTAATTATCCGCCCCATTAGTTCAGGGGTAATTGAAGATTTTCCTGAAGAATCGGTTAAAGGAATATTGGGTAAAGCGGTTATTTTTGCTGTTGTTACTGCGTCATCAACCATATTAAATTGTAAAAAAGGTTTGAAATTATTTACGGAGTCCGGTTGGTTTTTGATAAAAGGTGTTAGTCCAATAATCCTGTTGTTTATGTCAGTTATATGATTTATATCATCAGTTAGATAACGGTTTACGCTGTTATAAAAATTTCTGGCATTATGATAATCACCGGTTAGAAACAGCACGGAATTAGGATCATTAACCAGCGATTGGATTATCTCGGCGGGGGATATGTTTGAATTAGTATCAAAAATGAGAAAATCTGAATTTTTATCAAATTCTTGAAGGGAACCCGCTATTTTTGAAAGATTGCTTTCGAGCATTTTTGTTCTCGCTTCACTGTTTAACGGGGAATTGAGTATTGCTTTAATAAGTTTTATTATGCTTTTGTAATTGTTATCGAAATCCATATTAATAATGTTTATTAAAATTTTTTCGCGGGATTGGGAAGATAAAGTATTTATAAATTCGTTAAGTTTAACGGATGTATCCCTGTCGAACCAATTTTGGATATAATCTTCTTCAGAACCTGAAAGATAAGGCATTCTCAGTAAAAATCCGTACCCCATACTCATATTGTTTAAATCTGGACGCAGCGGATCGTTCCATTTTGAATTTATAAGGCGGGTAATAATCCCGTTGGTCGAAGTTAAAGTGCCGCTGATACTTTCGTCCGGCAACGGCCTGCCTGTAAACTGTAAAAAAGAAAGCAGGGCGGAACCGAATTTTTCTATAAAATCAGGTTTAATATCGCCTAAAGGCCTGTTTATATTATTTTCCCATTCAGGCAGCAGTTCCTTGTCGTGATGGGTAAGCCATAACTTAAAGGCATCCGTTCCTTCAGTCAAGCGAAGCAATTTTTTAAAAACAGATTTGTTAAGCGCAGCGGCAAGCGGATAATAATCTCCAATTTTTTTAGAATAATTTTCAAATCGTTTATCAACGTCTTTGGCGGTAACAGATACACATGGCGCTGATGTGGATAGGAAATTAACCGGTGAAAACGAAATTCCTAATATGGAAAAAATTATATCAGAGTTTTTTTGTCCGTTAAACCGATCTTTGTAATTGTTCAGCAGATAATCTGTAACCTGAACAATGGTTTGTTCTATAAAAGCGGATTGCCCAGATTTTTCAAGCAGTTGTGTTAATTCCGCGGAATCGCTTGCCCAGATTTTATCAACGGCGTTTTGTATAAGCGGTTTTATGTTGTCATCCGCATTAAAAAAGAATTTGTAAATATTGTGATAGTTACCGGTTTTGATTATGTCCCCAATAAGTTTATGAGTATCTAATTTTTTGGTGAGCATAGGGATATATGATGATTTAACCGAAAAGTTTAATATTTTATATGATGAATGGTACTCAAAAATTTCTGAATATTGGTGCATTAAACTGATATGGTGCTGGATATCAAGCAGTATTTTGTTGAAAAATTTGGTTTTAGCGAGTTTAGAATCGGTATAAATGGAATAATAAAGCAAGGTGTTTGCCCCTGTTGTTGTACGCGGTATATTATCATCGAGAGTTATTGCGTGATAATTAAAAGCCGCCGCTGACATTAGTCCGGCAATTGTTTTATCGGGTTTGCGGATAAGAATGTTGAATCTTGGATTGTTTATTATTCTCAAACGGATATGGTTAGCGGTAGATAAATTTTGATTTTTTAAATTAGATGTTTCATTCCAATTTAAAATACTGGTCTCTGTAACTTTAAAATCTTGATTCGCTCTTTTGAAAGACCTGCTGAAAAACAGTTGTCCGGCTGAAATCACAGGGCGCGCCAGCAGAACCGGATTGTAATTGCTCTTTTTCTGAAATTGCGAAAGCTGTGTTATGATATAAATATACTGGTTCGCTTCTTCACCGATTATATTGAAAATTTCTTCGTAAACCCATTTAATAGTTTCAATATTGCCAGATAAAACTACAGGTCTGCCGGACTTAATTTGCTCTAATATGGAGGTTATTCGTTCTTGCAGAGATTTTTTAAAGGCGTTTGTGCGGTCGGAAAGATTTTGTATCTCGCTCTCTGATAGTATGTTGTCGGAATATAAAGCGGATAATAAATTTTTGTTTCCATCTAAAAATATGTAGTCGGCGTCTGCGGAATTGGCAATGGATTTATCAATGTTTGAGGAAATGTCCATTAGTATTTTAGATATATTAAGCTGAATATCAGGATCGTTTTTGGTCAGGTTTGAGTACATTTTTAAAATGCCCGCTACGGTTGAGTCTGGGAATAATTTTAACCGCAGTAAAGTATAAACATATTCAAGGTCAGCAGGGGATAGGTTTAATTGTTTAAGGATTGGTTTTAATGATTCGACTGTTTGCGGATTAAAACTGTATGTTTCAAAAAGGTTATCCGCGCTAAGAAGTGATTGGGTTAATTCTTTAGCTGAGTTCATAAGTTTATAAAGTTGGTCGATTTCGTTACTTTTTATTTTAGCGAGCAAACCTTCTAATTTCCGAAGAGCGGTTTTGTCTTTTTGTGTGAGTTGTTTATCGTCATATGAGTAGAAAATTTTCAAAACATCTTCAATAATCCATTCTAATTGCCGTAAAACGCCTGATTCCTCAAGCGGCTGCATTCTGTACGGGAAAGGCGAGTAATTCGTAATATACCATTTATTGTTTTTAAGGTTCAGGCGTATATTGTTTGGAGTTATGTTGACATATAATTCACCCTTTTTACTTAGGAACTGAGCGACTTCGGAAGCATCTCTTATAGCGTCTAAAATATTAATCATCAGTTCAGACGGGGCTTTCTTGTTGTTATTGACAAAATCATTAAAAGCCGGCCCCTCTATATATGATGCCGCCAGAATACCTGTGGTTTCGTCATACTGGTATACTTCCGGAACACCGAGGTCAAGACCTGAGCCGGAAATAAGTTCCCATATTTGTTTGAATTGGCGTCCTTCTGCAGCGCTTACCGTAGTTTTAAGGAAAACTTTTTCGCCGGTCTGTGTTTCCGCTAAGAATGAGTTGTATGTCTGTGAACGTAGTATATGCCCGATTATTTTGTATTCAACATTGCCGAGAGTAACTTTTGGGTTTTGTGATAAATCAAACAGCATTTCGTCTGTTATCTGGTCAGCTATGACAGAAGATATTATAGTTCCTTCCTGTTCTGTTCGTTTCTCGAAGATGCCGACTGCCATTTGTATATCCGGATATTTTCGTAAAATTCTTTCAACAGCTTTCGGATCGGCGGTAAGGGCAATAAAAATTATTTCTTCAGGCAGAACATCGTTTTTTTCGAGGATTGTTTCGATTTGTTTAGATGCGGTTGAGCCTGTTAATATTGCTTCATCCACGATAAAAACAGTCCGTGAAGGCGCGTTATCGGTAATTATTGTGCCGGTATTGATTTCGCCGGTTATGAAGTCGCGCCCTTCTAACATTGTGCAAAGTTTTCTTACTATGGGTAAAGCTCGTTTTGTAGCGGAAAGAACAAAAAATTTATTTTCCGGGTCATCGATTATAATTTTTTCTTTGACAATATTAGAAAGCTGTTCTGATAAATAAAGCAAATTATTTAAAAATTTACCTGTCGTGCGTTTGGAAAAAGAAAGTTTTTCAAAGTTGCCCTTAAGTTCGGGTTTTATTTGCGATAATGAAATTAAACGTCCTTCCTGCATAAAAGTTTTTATTGCCTCTGATAATGAGACTTGGGGGGGGCGCGGTTTATATGTCTCATCAATAGGCAGTTCTTCGCGTTGAAGCATTATAACTTTTGATTCAGTCTCTACTTCTAATCCTTCAAAATTAACTCCTGCCAGTTCATACGGTACGCAGTCCCTAAAATTAACGAAAGAAAAATTATCGTTTAATTTCTCATAAAAAGTTCCTTTTACGACTTGTGCCGCATCAAAATAGCGCCATTGGTTCGGTTCTTTAGGGACAATAAGGTTGACTGGTTGGGAATCAATTTTTTTAACCGTAATCTTTTCGCGTTGAATGATTTTGCCTGAAGATGACCTGTGTTCTATCACGGTTGAGAAATTATCGGTTAGGAAATTTTCAAGGCTTGACAGGTAACCGTTTTGAGGGCTTCCCGTAGGAATAATCACTCCGTCCGCTCCGTATCTGGCTGCATTTCTAATTGAAGCTAAAATTGATGCGTATCCGATTTGGTCGCCGGTTTGTCCGCCTGAAGAATAGTAGTATTGATTAACAAGGAATAAATTGGGTTCGCCATCTATTATTACAGGCAGTAACCCTTGATTGACCCTGTCGCGAATATCGCCTTTATATTTGCCGAAGTACAATCCGCCGGATACCAAACCGGAAAAGATATAACCCGGCAGATTTTTTGTATATACACTTATATTTCCCGGCGCAAGACAGGTAGCACCGCCTGACATTCCGAAATTCATCCAGTCCGGCACTTCATCGGATGTCCATGCTGTAAAAGATTCATTGCTTTTCGCGGGCGGCAGAAGAGACAAGTCTATTGTCTCGCTCATATCTGTTTTCCATGCGTTTAAATAATGGGCGGTTAGTTTTAATGCTTTTTGTTTTGCTTCATTTTCTTTCAGATATGGTTTTATGCGTGATAATATTCTTTGATAGAGTAACGATTCCAATAGAGCCATTTGTTTAGCTGATTCTGGAGTCCCTCCGTATTTCAAATGTTTGATGCTTGAACCGTCAAGCAAATAATCGTGCACAGCTTGCCGGAGCAATTCGATACCGTGCTGGTTTTCTTTTTGCCAGTCGTTTTTATATATCCAGAAACCGGCTATTTTTTCTATTCTCGGCAATTTTTGCAGAACATCGTCTTCAGATTCAAACACATCTGGAAAATCTATTTTTATGAATTCAGCGAAGACTTTCATTAAATCTTTTTTTAGGTCTCTAAGGTTTTTGTATGATTCAAAATTATTTATAATTCGGTCGAATTTTTCGTTTGGTTTGCCTTTCGCCTGTTGTAGGATTTGGTAGTTTTCGCTTAGTATGAATAGGAAATCGAGAGTATCGTTTATTATTTTCTGGTCTTTTTTGGCTGTTTTTGATGAAGTCATCTTAAGCAGTTTTAAAAGTATGTTATATTTGCGCTGTGCGGATTGGAACTGGTTTAGGATATATTCTGTTGATTGTTTCTTGACTTGAAATTTTTTTAATAAATCCTGCCGTTGGCTGTTATGGGTATTGAAACTTAATATTTTTAAAAATTGTTTTTTTCCGTCTTTCTCGGGTAGAAGTTCAGGGGCTATGGTTTCATATAAGTAAGCCTGATTAATAGAGGCGAAAACCCTAAGGAAAGAGGAAACTAAATGAGTTTTTTCTGATATGGACTTGCTTATGTAATCGTTTGAGAATAGGGCTTTGAACTGATCTAATATTTGTGTGTTTCCTTCAGCAAATGTAATGGCAGGCAAAATAGCGTAAATGGGAATTCCTTGTTTGATAATATTGCCTTGTCGGTCGGATTTTTCAAGATAGTTGTCAAATATATCCTCCATAGTGATTGAGTCAGGAAGATAATCAAGGATAAATGGAAGAATATGGAAAATATACATTTTTGATTCTATGGGCATAGAAAAGGCAGAATTTATTGCTTTGAATATCAGCTGGAATATGTTTGTGTCTTCCTGCAATGATTTATAAGGTTCTTTTTCTGATGCCAGTTTTACGATGAATTCACGGTATTGATTCAGTATGTGAATATCTGTCATTATTGCTGATTGTAAAAGGTTAGCAGACCTAAGTTCGTGTATTTCGGGATACAAAGAGACAACCTGCAGCCATTGGTCTACTCTGTCTTTGTGTTTTTGTTTGTTTATTTCTATCCATTCAAAAAAATCGTTTTGTTCGTTAAATATATTCAGTACAGCGTAAATGTAATGGTGTAGTTTTTTCGGTTTATCAATATATTTTATAGCGCATTTAAGTATGAATGCCTTATGCCGCAACGGGGTAATATCAGATTGAAAAAAAGGCATCAGCTCTATAAATTCTGGATGATTGACGGAATAATTTTTAAAAATTTGTATGAACAGTTCTTTTATTATCGGTTGGCTGCCTGTATATTGCGTTAATTTTTCCATTAGGCTTGCCGCTGATTCAGGCGATTTGTTTAAAGAGGCTGTAAACATTGAAGCCGCAAGGCTCGGCGACAGTAAGGCTGTTTTATAAGCTAATTCTATGAAAAAAGAATCTTGTCTTGAATCCGGCAATATCTGTTCAGTAAAAGTAAAACCGAGTTTCTGGGCTAACACAAATATATTTATTAGTTTGGGTATAGGAATATCCCCGTAGAGACGGTCTATTATATCTGGATTTTTATGTATTGAAAAATTAAAAAGAATTGCGGCGCGCATATTCTGGACTGTAGAAAAAATGTGTTGAAAGTCATAGCGGGAAATTTTTTTATAAATCAGTTCAAGCAGTTCATTTGTTAAAGGCAGTTCAGTGTCTCTAATTATGGTAATGATAGAATCAATATTGAAATTTTCGTTGTTTGTTAAATCAGGATAAAGTTCAGCAGTGAGTTGTCCTGATACAATTAAAGCGTTTAAAGTTTCAGAGTTTCCTTTGGCGGCAAGAGTCTTTACGGATTCATTGCTTATTTTGTCATATTTTGGCATGAGTGTTTCAATATCAATATAATCTCTTGAAAAATCATCAAATCGTGAAGCAGCATTTCTGTCAGCGTTTATTAATCTAATTTTGCCGTTAAAATTTTTATTTAAGATATCAATAAAGTTTATCCAGTATCCAAGAAAGTCTAACTTTTTTTTGCCGTCAATGGATATGTCGTTCTCTTTATAGTCGTAAGGCACAATAATAATCATGGCGGATAGGTTCAAGGAGTTAAGTTTATTTTCTATTAAAGGTATTTTTTCTTTATCCGCAAAAAGCATAACAGGTGTGTCGATAGACTGGAGGTAAGAATAAATTATTTTTTCGTATTCTATCCTATTTAAATTTAAGCCTGATGATGTTGTTATTTCATCAAGGTTGCTTATGAAACCCGGGTCTAACGACAAAATTGTTATTTGGTTATTGGATAAGGAAGATTGTTTTATAAACCGATTTAGTATTAGTTCGTCGTAGCGGGGAGAGAGGCTGTCTAACTGGTCAAGGCTATGAATACCTATGCCGGCGATTTTATTATCCGGCAAAGACAGTTCTTCAGGTAAAACGCCTAATAAACTGATAATTATCATATCGTAATCGAATCGATCTGATTTTTTCGTTAAATGTATGAATTTTTGTTGAGCGGCAATAATATTGAAACGGGCTGATCTTTTATTGTTTGTATCCCAGCCTTGTGCGAGAAGCGATGTTAACGTATTTCGTATTGGGTCATACATAGGCAGGCAATATGTGTAAAGTTCTAATATAGTGGGTTCATTAAGTTTGTTTTTGAACCGGTTAATAAAAAAAGAAAAGTTTTGGGGACTGGGGTTGATTTTAAGCGCTTTAAGCTCATTAGACTTTAATATTTCCATAAGGTCATTAAACGGAAAGGGATTTTTTATTAGTGATTTAGCCATATTGGCGTTTATGTAGTAAGAAGAAAGAAGGAGTTTTATAACTTCGTTTACATTGTAAATACTTTCTTTTTCAAAAATATCGTGTATTTCGAGAATTTCTCCTAATGTCATAGATTCTGATAAATTTAATCCGTAAGCTATTGCGCTTACTATAGCGTGCGGTCTTATGCCGTCGCCTATTTTGAGCCCGGCGTAAACCATATCGCTTATTTTATGAAGCAGGTTGGAATCGATATTTAGTTCAGCTGTATTTGAGTGAGTGAGCAGAAATTTATCAAATAAATTTTCCGTGATTAAACGGATATCGCTAAGTTCGTTATCAGGGCTGAAAAGAGAATAGTTATCTATTAAATATTCAAAAAAAGACGCAAGGTAAGGTTCTTCTTTTTTTAAGGCTTTCATCATAAAATGTAAAGGAGCGCAGGCGCCGTAACCGATTATTGCGTAGAGGTCATCGTAATTCAGTGATCGAGAGGCGATCTCTGATATTCTAAAAACGTAAATATCTGAAACAGCTTTGGTTATCGCCTCGGATATTTTATCTATCGATGAATTTGCGCTGAGTTTTATGCCTGTGCCGGCGAAAATTTTTGGATTTGATTGGATTATTTCACGCATTATTGTGGTTATTACGTGTTTTTCTTGTTCGGTGATAAAATCAATGCCTGAATTTTTATTAGCCAATAATTTTTTTATTCGTGCCCGCATATTTTTTATTTGGTCAAAAGAGGTAATAGTCTCTTTAACATAAGGATTGCCCGCCAGTATAGATGTGTATATTTGCGGTGTGAGGAAAGAATCGATTAAAGCCGCCGGATTAACCGTGAACTCGGATTTCAAAGGAAAAAATATTTTATCGTTGTTTATCGCCAATTCTAAAAAAATATCGGTGCCGACAGTATTAATAGACACGTTTAACTTTTTGAGCAGAGGATGATCTTCGCCGGTTATATTTTTATAATCGCTGTTCCATAACTGCAAAAAATCATCGGCTTGTTGTTTTAATTGTGAAGCTATGTTTATGGCTATTTTTGCGGTAATGTATTGTCCTGCCTCAATCCCTAAAGCCGATTCTATTTTTGTTCGTATCGCGCAAAGTTTAAGCGCGATTTCTGTTATCTCAAATTCATGTTTATAAACTTTGCCTTTCCATTCTTGGGCGAGCGGCGGTCCGTCAACAAGTATGCTTGCGACGGCAAGGGCGTTCCAATTCAAGAAAAGATAATTTTCAAGTGCGTTGCGTTTACCTAAGATGGCATTTGTATAATTCGATTTATATCCTGCCGCGGATTCCAATAAATTCGGCCTAATGCTGATAACCGATACTCCATTGCCCGATAGCTCGTTTCGTATCCCTTCCGAATGAAAACCGCCTGTTATAAGAACGGATACATTGATTTTATTTAAATTCATCTGTTTGAGTGTATTTTGAACAAGGATACGATCTCTTTTAAAAACCCAAACATAAAAGTTATCAAAACGGCGCATTTTATCTATCAATGTTTCCGCTTGACCCGTAACTGATGACGGATATGAAAAAGACGAGGATTTATCTAATATAAATTTAAGGCTGGATAAGAACCATTGTTTTTTATCGGAATATAGTTTCATCTCCGCGCTTGATGCTTTTAGCTGGATTATTTTTTTTATTGTTTTCAAGAAATTGCCTGACTTTATTAAAATACGCTGTTCATCGCTGCGCAGCAGTTTTTCCTGCAGCCTGTTTGTAAGAATGTAAATTTCGGAATCAAGTTTCTGCATATTAAGGGATTTGGATTTATTAAGATATGACGTGTATTTCTTCATTTCAGGGAATTTGGATATTGGTATATCGTTTGATTCGCAATAAGTTATAAGAAGATTAAATAGGCTTGAAGGAGATGTTTTATTGATCGAGTAGCTTAGCGTGGCATCAAGAAGTTCCGCTTTTTGATCGGTGCTTAATTTTTCCTGCAGGATAGATATAAGACGGTTCTTTTCTTGTTCTATTAAAAAATAATTTAACTGTTTTTCTAAAGCTGTTATATCCTCAAGAATTACTATATTTTTTAGGTCACTATACCCGATTGAATTTATGCTGCATTTGCTTATAAGAAAGTTTAAGTATCGCCGTAATGTTTGCGTCCCTTCTAAATATGACTTTTCCATGTTGTCTGTTTCGAGTAACTTTTTTGAATAAAATTCCTGTTTTAAAATTTTAAAAATGTTATCTAACCGGTTGTAAATTAAGAGTATTTCATCTCTTACGGCTTGTGATTGTGTAAAAGCGTTATAGTTCTCTTGATAAACTTTTTTATCTTCCGCTCCTTTTGCTTTAATCCCTGATGAGTCGTTGATTATGAAATATTCTACGCCTGATATTTTCCCTTTTTTAAGAAAATACTCAGATACATTTTTTCGGATTTGCTCATCTGGAAAAGTTTTCAGCGAGTCGGCATTTAAGTAGTTATCCGCACCTTCTACAAAAATATCTGATATTGCATATGATGAGGCGAGATATTCTAAAATATTAATAATTTGTTTCTGGACTGGATAAAAACAATGGGCATCCTGAATGTGAATTACAGTTTGGGTACCTTTCTTTATCTGCGAATTTCCCTCAATTACAGCAAGGTTTGCAGGGATGTGTATGCAGTTGGATTGAGAGGAATAAACTTTATCTATATAAGATATAAAAGAAAAAATAAAAATTAATGAAACGATATGTATAAAGTAATGTTTTTTTAACAAAACAGGTAAACCCCCTGAAATATGAATAAAAATTTTATAAAGACGTCATAAAAAATGGATAAAATATATTAT
>JAGGZS010000294.1 GCA_021161885.1 bacterium | reverse complement strand
GTATATTTATCATGGTTACATCAAAGATATTTACATATACATCCTTGAACCTCATTACAGAAAAATTTTAGGGGTACCCTCCACCCAATGGCATTCAGTTAAAAAATATACCCATTCAGTTAAGGAATTACTATCTATTTTTATAAAAACTATAATTTAGTTAGCTAATTCTGGCAGTGGCACTTTTTCGCTTTACCTGACCGCCATTTTTTTATCGGCTTCATTGATTCTCTCAAATAGGATCTATTGGGCCGAACTTTTTGGCGGTAACGAGAAATAGAACTAACTATTTGTTGAATTACGCCTTTCACACAATTTACAGGTACAAACATGATTTCTTCTAAATGTCTTGAAACTGTGGCTAAACAATTTTTGAAATTTACTTTAATTGCTGGTGTACTGTCATCTTTTCTACTCAGCGGAGTAAGTATTTTTGATATCTGATCTTCTGCTTTATTTGAGCAGAGCCTGTTCATAGTAATAAGGGCAAAATGACCGAATAATTCTTGTTTGACTCCTCGTTCACTTTTTCCGTGAAAATCATCAACAATAATAAATTCTTTACTTACTTTGTATAATTCCTCAATCCCCCAGCGTGAATGGTAAATATCTTTAAATAGATTAGTATCAAATTGTTTATCTATGAGAGTTGTTCCTATACAATAGGTCGTTTCTGCAACAGTATATTTTATTAAACGAAATTTTAATGGAATAATTATTATGTCGAGAAATTTCTTTTTTATTTCTCTGCTTGTATCTTTTGAAGGATTGAGGGTGATAATTTCGTCGAATTTATCACTTCTTCTAAATTCTTCGATTTCTTTATAAGTATTTTTTTGCAACCTGAAAACAGGATCAACACCTGCCCTTATGTGATAATATAACATAGCGTAGGAGAAATACCCTCTATCATATACAACAATGTCGTTTTCTTTTAACGATGTCAGGTGTAAAAGAGCGCATTTTCTTTCGTCACCGTGCTTTACTAAATCAAAGTCATAAGGTAATTTTGATTTCAATTGATATAAACAACTGACTAAACCCTGAGGATAATAAGCATTGTCTGATGGAGTCTTGTATCCGTCCTTAATCAATTCATGTGGTAAATTTATTTTGCTGCCATCAACTGCAAATATTCGCTGATTATTCAATCTATATAATTTATTGGTTTCGTTTTCATAAACACTTATGATCCTTTTATTGAGTATTTTAAATATTGTTTCATCTAATTTTGCACGGGCCTGGCTAAATGCTGATGCACTAATCGGTTTTTTTTGCGGCAAAGGAAATTTCATTTTATGGCAATTATGCCAAAAATCAGAAATCGTTGTCCCATAACTCTGACTATTTTTGGAGAATAACAGACGAAAGATCAAAAAGATAAGTAACATAGAGTCTATAATGCGTTTGCGTTTTTGCCATGTTTTATCAAATTCATGGGAAACTTCGGCGATAATGCTGATCACTTTACCCCATAGGTTAATAAAATTTTCATCAATCTCTATCTGATCAGGTTGTAAATTTTTCTTTTGATTTCTTAGTATTGCCTTAAAATTTGACTCTAATGGATAAGCAAAGATGGTTTTGCTCGAAGTTTTATCATCAGATTCATCTTTCCATGCTTTGCCTGTTGTTTTTCCTATGCATTCCCAATTTGCTGCACGATAACAAGATCCCGAATATTTACCAGGATCAACAAATGTTTCTATCAATACCGGACGATAAAGGTGCTCCTGCTGCCAATCATTTTGAATTTGTTTGACAGCAATAGAAAGGGCTTTGCTGGCCAAATTATCAACTTTAACCCAGGGAAATATTAGAAAGCGATTGTTATTAACAATTAAGTTTAATCGCTTTTCCCGATCTTTTTTGTCCCAACCAATCCAGGCATCTCGATCCGATAAGTGCCACACAGCGGGTGTAAACATTAAGCAGCCCAACAGTCGATTATTCAGGTTTTTGGAAACTATAAAATAGCGTAAAGTATCACCAATAGGGTGCTTGTAACCCAAATAATGATAGCGATCCACATATTCATTCCATAAGGATATTTCTTTTTTATCCTTTACGATCCGTAACTCTAAAGGCGTTATTTCCTCTAATGAGCAGAGTATCTGGGATACTTCCACCGTTTTATCTGACCAGACAATTTTTTTTGTGACACGTTTTTTCTTTATTTGCTTCAGAGGTAATTGTATATAACCTAAGTTTTCAAGCTGTTCTAGACTATTTAAACAGGAATTTATTTTGTCAGAACCTTTTGGTGTTACCCAGGATAGGTGTTCGCAAATAGTAAATGCTAATTCAGTCCGACTTAAATTAGGAAACATCTTCACAGTTTCTTGAACTTGACGTAGTTCTTTTTTTGAAAAATATCTCCCGGAAAGCGTCAAGGGTTTTGAAATGGCACATTTCATATAACATCTCCTTTATGAATCATAAATTTAAGTTGATGCTATTGTCTCAAATGTGCTTGATATAGTCAAGAAAAAAAAATAAATTTTTTTTTATTATTTTAAAAATTAAATAAATTTAATTATTTACAGCTATCTGATAAATTTTGAAACTATTTTTTTTTAAGTGAATGCCATTGGCCTAATACCCCCCCCAAATTACAGGACGTCTGTTTCAGCCCCATGGCCGTGCCCCTTTCCTGTATGGGG
>JAGGZS010000292.1 GCA_021161885.1 bacterium | reverse complement strand
GTCATTACTAACATGGTACAAGATATTAGAGAATGACCCCGATAATCAAATAGCTAATGATTATATCAAAAAAATAAAAAAAACAAAATCCAGAAAATTAAATATAGCTCATGAAGATATTAACACCATTAACTCAAGACCTGTTATTTTTGACACGCAAACATTAATCATTAAACAAAATGAAATAGCGGCATACAAATTTTTTGATATTGGTGAATATGATGAAGCAATCGCGAAACTGCGCTACATATTGAAGTATTATCCTTTAAACATTCACGCGAGAAGTTTATTAGCGCTAACTTTATTTAAAATGCAAAAAGTTGATCATTCACTAAGCGAATGGGAAAATATTCTTGAAATAGATCAAAATAATATTCAGGCTCAAACATATCAAAAGATATTATTGAATTCAACATATAATGAATTGCAAAAAATGACTGACAAGATAGAATTGCCAAAGGATAAAAGATTTATTCAGTCTACGGATAAAAAACCGGGGTTACTGTTTGAAGGTCTTGAAAACACCTTATTGTTTGACGGTTATTTTGTAAACGGCACTTCAGAAGACGAACACACACTTAACATTGAAAAATTAACTACCCTAAAAATGTCTATTAACGATACACCCATACAGTTTGTTATGTCTAACGATTTCTGGCGCAGCCACAATGATGAATGGGACCAGGGCGATTATGAGCTAATATACCGCAACCGGCAAGCTACGTTAAAAATATTCGGGAAAGAACTTCAGATTTTAGCCGGCGATATTTCTACCCATTATTTATTTAGTAAAAATCCAAGCCATTTCTTTGTGTACCCGGGTGTTGATTACCGCGGCATTAATGTAATATTTAATTCAGGAAAGTTCCGGTCAAAAATAATGTGGGGATTTATTCCGTATTTTGAAGCAAGAAAAGACATCGACGGGGCACCGAGGGTATCTGCTTTTTCAAGAATACGAGACAATCATAAAAGTTTAAGATTTAGAAGGGACTATAGTTATCCAAGGGAAATAACCTGTGTAGATTTAAGTTACGACGTCAATCCCCAATACCGAATTGGCGGAATATTCGCCCATACCGAAGATCATAGCGCAATAAAAAAAATCTCTAATAGAATGCCTATTTCGGACAATTATGTCCTTTCTTTCAATCAATCAATTAATCTTTTTCCCGGTAAACGCGTCAGCGCTTATTCTCAAACGCCTGAATATGAACAGGGCGATTATTTTCAGAATATAGCAAAATTTTTCGATTATTTAAAAGATAATCTCAAGTGGCACATATACCATGAATTCGCTTATTCATGGCACTTTGAGGACCAGGATAATTCTTTGCCCATATACACTCCTGAAGACAAATTACACGAAAATCTCTATTTAAATGACTGGGCAACTTATGTCCGCAGTGAATTTTCATTGCCAAAATATCATTCACAAATAATTTACCAGCGCATTAATCCGTTTTTCAGAAACTTAACGGGTTTTACGTATGCTAACTCCATAACTTATGATCGTGAATATTTTGAATCCAAATCATATTTTTACCCTACGGATAATTTAAATTTTTCTACCAATATATCAAAATTGAATTCAGACCTTGACAACGATCCGTACATCTCAAAAAAAGACTGGTTTTCGAGTAAATTTAATATGCGGTGGCTTCCAGGCGGATGGATACCTGACGTTTCAATGGATTTGGTATATGAAAATTATCATTCGCCGGACGGCAGTGAATTTACCCCGAATGACTGGAATATAGGTTCATATTGTTTAGGGCTTTATAAAAATATTTTCGATTGGGATTTACACGGAATTTATAAAGTCAGCGTATATGACGACGACCGCAACGATTACAATCAAACCTACGAAAATTTCTTTAGTTTTGAGATTTTTAAAACTATTTTTGAGGGAGTCGACCTATCTGCCGGCCATTATTTTAAAGACAAAGACGCGAACCGCCAAATACCAGCATGGGATTTCGACAGGGACTATAATCATACTGATGTTACACTTAACTTTGAATTATGGGATACAGCAACATTATCGTTTCTTTACAGTTATTTAATAGATGAAGACAATTTCAACAGTCCAACCCGTAATAAAGTTCATGCTTTTTCAACGACTTTCGGATGGCCGATATATTTAACTAACTCAAAAGGGCATGAAATTGATATTTATCCATATATAACCTGTATAACTCACAATTCAGGAAGAAGTAAACAAGATACGAGTATTTTTGAACCTACATTAAACATTAAATATAAATTAGATAATCTTAATAACCTTAATTTAGATTCATCCTACAGGCATGATTCAGGATGTGAAGATGAATTCCGCTTTTATATGTACTTAAATTTCGGATTCGGCATTAAACGAGTAAAAATTGATGATTCGGAAACTAACCCTAACCTAAGAAAATTCAAACAACGCCAAAGAATATATACGGTTGGGATAAATGACAGTTTATTCATTGAAATAGTTAATAAAAAAAACCTTTCCACATTAAAAGAATTAACTCTAACTGTCGATCAAAACGGAATTATTTCGGCACCTGCTTTTGGTGCGGTAAATGTTTATGATAAAACACTTAAAGAAGTAGAAACCTTAATCTCAAACCAATTGGTTAAGCCATATTGCGCCGCAGAGATAAATGTTTCATCTTTAGCTTATATGAACGATAATATTGTTGTTATAGGTGAAGTAAAAAATCCAGGTGTTTATTCTTTAATGAACTCATTAACTGTTATGGAAGCGATAGCAATGGCAGGCGGTACGGATGAGTATAGAGCCGACCATTCAAAAATCGTTGTATTACGAGCCGCAACTAACGAAAAAATTACGGTTAATTTAAAAAAATACATTTTAGAAAACGATAATTCCCAAAATATCCGTTTACAATCAGGAG
>JAGGZS010000274.1 GCA_021161885.1 bacterium | reverse complement strand
GTTTCAAGCTATAAAGTTAGGCATTTACTCTTAGCTTTGGTCCAACTATAAATAAAAGAATAGATAAATTATTGTTTTTCTTAGTTAAACAATATGCTAATCTTTGAGAATTAAAATTTTTAATAAAAGTTGTAAAGGATATATATGCCTGTTTTATCGCCAAAAATTGCCGAAAAGCGTATTTTTTGTAAACGGATATTGTCCGCCGCGAAATCGTTTATTATTTATATATTAATTAGCGCGGTCATTCCTTCAATAGCGCAGGCAAGACAGAACAAACAAAATATTCTTGTTTTACAATCATACCATGAAGGATTCGCCTGCACGAGTGACCCCGCAGATGAATTACGCTCTGTTTTCGACAATTGCGCTGAACGTATAGAATTATATACGCAATATTTCGACGCCAAACGGTTTGCCTCAACCGACCTGTTCTCGGCTTACTATGATTTGTTAGAGGCTAAGTATTCCGGCGTTAAATTAGATATGGTTATAGCGTTTGACAGTTATGCCGTATCTTTCGTCAACCGGTATAAAAATTCTCTTTTTCCCGATACCCCTCTTTTAATTTGCGGGTTAGAAAATATTAAAGGTTTTTTTACAAAACTCGGCAGGGGATATACAGGCATATTTGTTGAGCTGAATGTAAAGAATACATTTAATTTGATTCTTAACCTGCACCCTGATACACAGCACGTTTTTGTTATTTCCGATAACACTCCGGTCGGAATTTACACTGCCCGGCAAGTAACTAATTTTAAGGATGAGTTTGAACAACAAGTTCAGATTGTTGAGTTATACAATCTATCATCGGATATGCTGGTGAGGCATCTTAGGAATTTGCCCGATAACTCGATAATACTTCTGCTTAGTTTTTATATGGACTCAACAGGCAAATGCTTTGATGCCGCAGATGTATTTCAGCTGATTTCAACAAGCTGTGCAGTCCCTGTTTATAGCGTATTGGAAGATTATGTTTATCAGGGAGCGGTTGGCGGCGTTGTCCTTGACGATAAAAGTTATTATCGGAAAATAGCTAATACAGCGTTATCTGTATTAAGAGGCAAACCGATTGATACGATACCTGTTTTAACTGGGGATTTTAATAAATTCTTTTTTGATTATGATAAATTAAAACAGCTGAAAATTTCTGAAAGAAAAATTCCGGCAAATTCAGTTATCATTAACAAACCAATATCATTTTATTCCAAAAATATTCCTGTTCTCATAAGTGCCGTGATTATAATAGCGGTTTTGTTTCTTTTCTTAATTCTTTTTTTGATTAATTCATTAAAAGTTAAGAAAGCAAAAAAGGAACTTTTTGTTTTTAAAAAGTTTGTGCAAGGGTCGGGTCAAGGGCTTGCTATGGTAGATTTTAACTATAATATTACTTATTTGAACCCTGCGTTATGCAAAATGCTAGGCATTGATAATGCGGACACTTATATCGGTAAAAATTTTCTTGGTTTTTATCCTCCTGATGTAAGAAAAAAGTTTCAGAACCAAGTCATTCCTTTAATGCTGGAACAAAGCGTCTGGACAGGCGAGTTGTCGGTTAAATCCATACATGGTATGGTGATACCTACCCTTGAATCTTGTTTTGTAATATATGACGATAAGCATATCCCTTTATGTTTTGGAAGCGTTGTATCAGACACAACAAAGATTAAAAAGACTGAAAGTGAACTTAGATTGTTTAAATCGATTTCCGACTCGGCAAATTATGGGTCTGTAATCGCTGATATTCAGGGACAAATAATATACGTGAATAATTATATGGCTCAAACCCATGGTTACACGGTTGAAGAATTAAAAGATAATAATTTAAGTGTTTTTTTCTCAAAAAAAGATTTGGATTTTGCCGAACGGCTTTTTTACGAAACTTTTAAGAACGGTGATTTTTCTGTGAAAGAAATTTGCCATATCCGCAAAGACGGGCAGGAATTTCCCATGCTGATGAACGGTGTGCTTATTACGGCTACGGATGACAAAAACCCTCTTGTGGGCATAACCGCAATCGATATAACCGACCATAAAAAACTTTTAAACGAACTGATGAAAAAGCAAAAACTCGAATCAATAAGCCTATTAGCGGGAGGCATAGCCCATGATTTTAATAATTTACTTTTTTGTATATTAGGCAATATATCACTGGTTATGACAAAAATAAAAAATAATGACTTATTAAATAAATTGGCTCAAGCCGAGACCGCGTCTGAACAGGCAAGGTATCTAAGCCAGCAGCTGCTGACATTTTCCAAAGGCGGAATTCCCGCAAAGCAGACTACCGTATTAGCTGATATTATAAAAGAAACCGTTAAATTCACACTTAAAGGTTCAAACATAAAACCTGTTTTTCATATGCCCAAATCGTTGTACGCTGTTGAAGTTGACCATATCCAGATAAGCCAAGTTATCCATAATATCGTATTGAATTCTTATCAGGCAATGCCTACCGGGGGTATCATAGAAATTATTTGTGAGAATATTGAGTTAGATGACAACAATGAAAAAATACCTCTAAATAACGGAAAATATTTGCTTATTTCCATTAAAGATAAAGGGGTTGGCATCTCTGAAGCAAGTATCGATAAGGTATTCGACCCTTATTTTACCACCAGAAACAAGAATGTCGGGTTAGGGTTGACTATCTGTTATTCTATCCTGAAAAGGCATGACGGCTATATTAATATTGAATCTAAACAAAATGAAGGAACATCAGTTTATATTTACCTTCCTGCCTCAGGTAGACCCGTTTATAAAAAAAAGCTAAAACCTCTGAAAGAACCCAAAAAAAACGCTAATATTTTAATATTAGAGGCGGATAAATTGGTCTTGTCAATTCTATGCGAATTTTTTCAGTCAATAGATTATAAATACCAATTCGTTAGAAACAGTGAAGAGGCAATATCGGTATATGAAAAGTCTGTAAGTTCATCTTTGCCGTTTGACGCTGTGTTTATTGACCTTACTATACCGGGTAATTCAAGTCCGGTCGATACTGTCAAAAAACTTAAAAAGATAGATAAGAATGTTAAGGCTATTTTATCGAGCGGTTACACTAATGACCCTCTTGTTGTCCATTACAAAGAAAACGGTTTTGCGGCATTTCTCGGCAAACCGTTTTCTCTGAATGAACTTCGTAATATTTTAAACGAAATATTGTAACATAAAAAATTTTTTATAACGCTTTTGCCATTAAATCTGCAATAGATTTGCTGAATTTGCCCGGGTCAGGCGGTTGGTTTCCTTCAGCAAGAAGCGCTTGCCCGTACAGCAATTCGGAGTAATCTTTTAAAACCGGATCTTTTTTATTGTTATCAAATTTTTGTTTAAGCTGAACAAGAATAGGGTGTGACGGGTTCACTTCCAGAATCCGTTTGGTTTTCGGCATTGACTGCCCCATGGAACGCATTAATTCTTCCATTTGCGGGGTCATATCGGCTGCTTCGCCTACAAGGCAAACCGGTGAAGAGGTTAAACGGGTGGAAAGACGAACCTCTTTGATGTATTCATCAAGATTAAGTTGTATCAATTTCAAGAGGGCTTTATAATCTTTTTCCTGATTTTTCAAGTTTTCTTTCGCTTTTTTCTTTTCCTCATCTGTACCGAGTTCAACAGTGCCTTTACCGATAGATTTTAAAGGTTTTTCTTTATGGCTGAATACATACTGCACCCATATTTCGTCGACTGGATCGGTCAATAGAAGAACTTCGTAACCTTTATCCTTAAACGTTTCGAGGTGAGGTGAATTTTCTATCGCTTCGCGTGATTTTCCGGTCATAAAATAAACAGCATCCTGCCCGTCTTTCATTCTTTCTATATAATCGTTTAAGCCGGTCAGTTCATCCGGCGAGTTTGTGCTTGGGAACAAAGCGAGTTCAAGTAGTTTTTCCCTATTTTGAGTATCGTTAAAAATACCTTCTTTGATAACCTGTCCGAATTCTTTCCATATAATAAGATATTGTTCTTTGTTATTTTTTTTAAGATCGGATAATTTTTCAAGCACCTTTGATACGATTTTATTTTTTATGATTTTTATCTGGCGGTTTTGCTGTAAAATCTCACGTGATATGTTTAAGGAAAGGTCTTCGGAGTCGATTACTCCCTTAATAAACCTTAGGTAATCGGGTATAAGTTCTTTGCAGTCTTTCATTATGAAAACCCGTTTGATGTAAAGGTGAATCCCGTGTGATGATTCGCGGTAATATAAGTCGAAAGGGGCTTTAGACGGTATAAACAGGAGTCCCCTGAACTCGAATACCCCTTCAGCCTTAAAGATAATTTTATCGAGCGGTTCGTTCCAGTCATGGCTTATATGCTTGTAAAATTCGGAATATTCTTCATCTTTTACTTCATTGACGGGTCTTGTCCAAATTGCTTTGATGGAGTTTAACGTTTCATCCTCGACTATTTTTTTCGGTTCAACGCCTTCTTTCGGTTTACCGTTTTTGTCGCGTTCTATTTCTGTCCTTTCCACCTTCATTTTTATCGGATAAGCTACGTAGTCGGAATATTTTTTGACAATTTCTCTGATTGTGTATTCGTCTAAATAATCGTGAAGCCCATCTTCTGTATCTGAGGGTTTAAGGTGAAGTGATATTACCGTGCCCACAGATTTTTTATCCACTGTGTCAATGCAATAAGTGCCGTCGCCTGTTGATTCCCAGAAAGTGCCTTGTTTTTCTCCTGCTTTGCGTGTAGTGATTGTTACTTTGTCGGCAACCATAAAACAGGAATAAAGCCCTACGCCGAATTGCCCTATCAGTTCCGGTGTTAATCCTTTATCTTTATTCTCTTTAAGCAAAGATAAAAATTCTTTACTGCCGGATTTTGCTATTGTGCCGATATATTTTTTAACTTCATTCTGGCTCATTCCTATGCCGTTATCAATTATGGACAGTATTTTTTTATCTTTATCGGTTTCTATCCTGATTTCCGGGTCGCCCGCATCGGGTTCGAGGTCTCTATCTGTCAGCATTTTAAATTTTAGTTTATCGATAGCGTCCGAGCTGTTAGATATAAGTTCTCTGAGAAAAATGTCTTTGTTTGAGTAAATGGAATGAATCATTAAGTCGAGCAGTTGTTTCGTTTCAGTTTGAAACTCAAAAGTTTGCATTATTT
>JAGGZS010000316.1 GCA_021161885.1 bacterium | reverse complement strand
TTATATAGGTTATTTTATGCACTGGCAAACCGTTATTTTCATTCATTAATCCATCTTCAATTATATTTACAAATTCATAAATTTTTTTATCCGGCAAAGGGGTGGGTGCTGATGCCCATGACATTAATTTGCCCATTTCGTAATCAGCGACATTTGTCAAATCTTCAGCAGGACATAAAGGGCGCGGGTTTTTTGCTACCTGATATCCTTTCAACGCCATTATAAGCGGCTGATTATTATGGCTGGCATATAATCTTGGAAACTGATATTCTATAACTGTGGTTTTATGGACTTTTTCTATATCTTGAAAATGAATATTTTCAAGGCTAAACCTAACATATCCGTTTTTATCGACGATTTCCTTGTTATAAATTCTTTTTTCACGTAATTTTTGATTGGAATCCATTCCTAAATCTCCGCCTAACAGCAATAGGCATATAAGATGGTTGATGTCATTTTGCTGTGTAAATTGAATTTTCTTTGGGGGCTGTATGGATATATGTAAACTATGCGGTCTTATCCCTGAAAATTTAGCCGCCTCATTTATGAGTCGATTGAGCACCCAAGGGTCAAGAGTCGCGGGCTTTGATATATCCTCATAAATTTTACTCCTGCCAAACGCGTATTCAAGAAAACCAAATGATCTGGACATTAATGGGTCGGGAAATTTATGGTCGTCAATATGGCCGCCTAATTTCCACATTCTGCCTGTAAAATCAAAATCATGGAAATAATGAAAATTATTATAAACCGGATCAACCATTTTTTCGTGTTCAACAGCGTACCTGCCGACAGTACTGAATTCAACTTCCGCCCCAAGAGGGATAGAGCCTTCATGTCGATTTTTTTTAACAGTTTCAATATACCGGGCTATTTCTTCTCTGTCATAAACGGCATCAACTATTTTTATCGCTTTATCTGTGTAATCTGTATATTCCCACTTCTCATTAAATAGATTAACACAGTAATATTCCATCATGGCTTGTATTTTTGCTTGATTATCGTTCATAAACGCAAGCGCTATCATTACAGATATAGTGTGCATATAAAATTCTTCTTTGACTTTCACATTACCTTTAAAATCTGCGATTATACGGTCTTCAACTTGATTGAAAATCATATGTTTTACACCGAAAGATATATAATTATTAGCGTAAAGCATAATATCAGGGTTGGAATGTATCTTTTTTAGCGACGGAAGATTTTTTTTGGCAAGTTTTTTCGTTAAATACTCAAGCGGCAAGTTTTGGTTTTCAATATGTGTATGAAGCAAATCCTCAAAATCAGCTCCGAAAAGTTCTTTTTTTATGCGGCGTGTTTCTTCAAGATTATAATGGGTTTCTTGTACTTCTTCGTTAGGTATATTTTCAAGAATCAATTCATCTATTTTTGTGCCGATATATTTTTCAATTCTGTCCTCTACATCAGTGCCCGGCAGAAAATATTTTTTAATAGATTTAACATTTCCTACATACACCTGACAAGATACCAGTGATTCCCCTTTATCAGACAACAAAGTCGCTTCAACAGTTTTACGCCAGTACAAATCGCCTTCGGCTTCATATTTGTCGATTTTATGCATTGCTTCGTCGTCAATATCAAATAAAACGTAGCCGTCAACAATGGAATGTTTGTAGGGAATGATAAAAGGGAAACAAGCTTTTGACGTTACTTTCCTGAAATTTTTTAAAACAGCTTTTTCCCGTTTGAAAATTTTTCCGGCAACGATTTTCTGATTATGTTCGCTTATTAAACTTCCGTATACGAAAAGATTCATATTTCCAATGATTTCAAAAAAAAGAAATTATTTAATATTTGATTAATGAAAAAACCGGAAAATCTGTTAAGCGGTCTTTGCCTTTTAGAAATTCAAGTTCTATAATTAGAGCTATCTCAACAAGGTCAGCATTTTGCTGACCGATCATTTTTGCCGCCGCTTCGAGAGTTCCGCCTGTAGCTATCAAATCGTCCACAAGTAAAACACGGTTACCTTTTTCAAGGGCATCGCAATGCATCTGTATTGTATCAATACCGTATTCAAGATCATAATCGGCGGAAACGGTTTTATAAGGAAGTTTGCCTTTTTTGCGGATTGGGATAAATCCTTTATTTAATTTCAACGCCAAGGCAGAACCTACAATAAACCCTCGTGCCTCTATACCAGCTATGTAATCGATATTTTTATCTTTATAGCGTTGGTAAAATATATCGATAACCTCCGAAAAAGCCGCCGGGTCTTTTAACAACGGAGTAATATCTTTAAAAATAATTCCTTTTTTGGGAAAATCAGGTATATCACGTATGTATTTTTTTATATCCGGCATAATATTGTTTAGCTCCCTTTTTTTTAAAATTTATTTTTTTATGATATGGAATAATCGTCAATTTCAAGATCGTAATCGCTGAGGATTAAACGGAGTTTCTTTATAGCGGATTTTTCGATTTGCCGTACACGTTCGCGAGTAACCCCAATCATTGCGCCAATATCCTCAAGAGTTTTCGGGGTTTCATTGCACAATCCGAAACGAAGTATAAGAATTTTTTGTTCCCGCTCACTCAACATATTAAGAAGCTGAAGCAAATCTTCCTGAAGCATATTAGCGCACATTGTCTGCAAAGGCGTAAGAGTGCCGCTGTCTTCAAGCATAGTTATTAGCTCGCACATATCGTCTTCTTTCATGGAACTGTATAAGGAACTTGGTTTCTGCAGGAGTTCAAGGATTTCAACAATTGCTTTTTTTGATTCACCCGTGAGTTCGCATATCTCTTCATTGCTCGGATGCCTGCCGGTTTTCGAATAAATCTTGTCAACAGCTCTTTTTACTGCGGCCATTTTTTCTATCATATATACTGGTATGCGGATTATTTTGCCCTGATTAGCAAGAGCCCTTAATATAGATTGGCGTATCCACCATGACGCATAAGTACTTAAGCGACAGCCCTTAGCAAGATCATATTTCTCTACAGCCTTCATTAAACCGATATTGCCCTCTTCAACAAGATCAAGAAAAGGAAGCCCTAAATTAGCATAACGCTTAGCTATACTTACAACAAGCCTTAAATTAGATCGTATAAGCTTTCTGTAAGCAGAAATATCTCCCTCTTGAGCGAATTTAGCGAGTTTCTGCTCTTCTTCACGTTTTAAGAGAGGTATTTCACCTATGTCACGTAAATAAATTTGCACCGAATTATGCTTAAACATTCAAAACCCTTGAGCTATATCTTTATTTTGCGACGTAATAGACAGACTTTTACTGTCAGCAAATACATAGTAATTAAGTATTTAATACTATATTTCTTAATAT
>JAGGZS010000114.1 GCA_021161885.1 bacterium | reverse complement strand
GTATATGGGACTGGGGATATCTGCGAAATAATATTAAATTCCCAACCGCAAAATTCATTTTCTTTAATCATAGATAAAAATTCGAATAATTGGGGTAAAACCGCACATGGAATACCTATAATTGCGCCGAAGGAAATAATTGATCGCGGTATACACAATATTATTATTTCATCATATTCTCACGGAGAAGAAATTAAAGAAGGGCTTAAACGAGATTGCGCGGAATCCGATATTAACCTTATCACTTTGAATTTATAATTATTTCATACCGTATTTATCAAGAAGTTTTTTGAAAAGAGCCCTGTTTTGAGGTTTATGGAAATGCAGGATTTTTCTTTGCGTTTGTTTCTCTTTATCCGATCTTGCCACATATATTTTTTCCCCGGAATCCGGGTTTATTCCTGTATAGTACATACAGGTTGAGGCGGTCATGGGGGTAGGCAGAAAATCCTGGATTTGGTCAGGTATAAAATTTTGTTTTCTGAGAAATAGTGCGAGTTCAAGCATATGTTTTTCAGTGCAACCCGGATGCGCGCTTATAAAATAAGGTATAACGAATTGTTTTAGTTTCAGTTTATATGTTACTCGCTTAAAAAGATTTAAAAAATTAAGATATTTTTCTTTGCTTGGTTTTTTCATCAACCTAAGAACTTCAGCAACTATGTGCTCAGGAGCGATTTTCATCTGTCCGCTAATATGGTTTTCGCAAATTTTCGATAAGATATCGAAGGCTTTATTATCAGGGAAAAGATCATATCTGATTCCTGTGGAAATAAAAATTTTTTTAACTTTGGGGATTTGTGATGCTTTTTTAAGCACAGTTAAATATTTCGTGTGATCATTATTCAGATTAGGACACGGTTCGGTTCCTAAACAATCCCTTTTAAGGCAATGTGTGGATTTTTTATGAAAAACACAGCTTAATCCGTACATATTAGCCGTAGGTCCGCCGATATCTGTAATGTATCCTTTAAACGCAGGGTCTTTAGCGATAAGCCTAACCTCGTTTAATATGGATTGCTCGCTTCTGGATTGAATGATATGCCCTTGATGCAGAAATAAAGCGCAGAAAGAACATCCGCCGAAACATCCTCTATGGCTGGTTATTGAAAATTTAACCGTTTCCAGTGCTGGAATCCCGCCTGATTTTTTATATACAGGATGATATTTGCGGATAAACGGAAGGGCGTATATCTCATCCATCTCCTTTGTAGTCAAAGGCGCGCCAGGGTGATTATGAATCAGCCATCGGTTCTGGTACTGCTGGACAATAGGGTGAGAAGGGCGTTTGAGATAATAAGTCGCAAATTGTTTATGAGCTTTGGCATATAATATTTTATCATCTGTAAGATCATTGTAAGACGGAAATTTCTCGCATACCGCAGGTAATGTACTGCTCATATATGCTATACCCGGTAACGAAGTTAAATCGAGCGATTTATTTTTCAGTTGAGTTACTATATTAAGCATTGTTTTTTCGCCCATCCCGTAAACGAGAATATCTGCTTTGCTGTCTAAGAGTATGGACCGCCTGAGGGAATCCGTCCAGTAGTCGTAATGGGCTAATCTGCGTAAACTCGCTTCTATTCCGCCTATAACTAACGGTATGTCTTTGCTTATTTGGCGTACGATATTGCAATACACAATAACCGCCCTGTCCGGACGGCACCCGGGTTTTCCTCCGGGCGAGTAAGCGTCTGTTTTTCTTCGTTTTTTTGTGCCGGTTCGGTTACCGACAAGGGAATCCATATTGCCGGCGGTTACAGCGTAACACAGACGCGGTTTGCCGAGTTTAAGAAAATCGGTTTTATTGCGCCAGTCAGGCTGAGCAATGATACCCACTTTGAAATCGTATTTTTCCAAATATCTTGCGATTATAGCAGTGCCGAAAGAGGGATGGTCAACATAAGCGTCCGCGCTTATTATAATTACGTCAAGTTCATTGTACCCTTTTTCTTTTATTTCCAAAGGACTGATTGGAATATATTGGTTTTTATTCATGAAATGAATGTTATTGATCTGTTTTTACGTGTTTAAATACGGCTATAGGAAGTTTATAGGCGATATAATCGAATAACTGTATATAATTTTCAACCCATTCGCTTCCTACGCTTGCAGGCATTACAACTATATTAGCACCTGATTGCCCAGCTATTTTTTTAGGGATTCTTTGGCTGTTGTACTCGGAGATAAGAATAATTTTTATCTGCTGGGACTTCATTTTTTGAATGATGCTTTTTATTCTTGACGGTGTAGGAGGCACACCTGCGGCTGGTTCTATATAATCGACAATATTCAGGTTAAAAAAATCAGCCAAATAATCGAAATTGTGCTGAAAAGCTATCATAGGAACTTTTGAAACAGGTTCTATTGCTTTTTTCCAAACAGGTATTTTGGCATCTATATTTTTATTAAATTCATCAAGATTTTTTTTGTATATTTTTGTGTTAGCCGGATCAATTGTAGTAAGAAAATCATATATATTATGTGCCAGCTGTTTACCCTTAAGCGGATTAAGCCAGAAATAAGGGTTGCCTTTTTTATGGATGACCGGCTCGGTTTTGCCGTCTACAGATTTTGTAGGGATTAGATTAATTCTCGATGAAATAATAATATTACCTAAGGAGCCTTGAGTGATAGATGAATTATTAACGTCTTTATAAAAATTTTTTTCCCAACGCGATTCAAGGTCTAAACCGATTTTAAGAAAAAAATCCGCTTTTTTAGCTTTCAGCATCGCAACCCTGTTTGGTTCCAGAAAAGACGGATTAGCGCCGCCGTCCATTACCGAAATAACCATTACTTTATCGGATGCTATTTTTTTGCAGATAGCCGCTATGTCGGTTGTAGATGTCATAATAAGTGTTTTTCTTGGTTCAAAACAATTTACTGCGGAAACAAAGCTGAATATCAAAAACATCATAAAAAATATTTTTATATGAATATTTTTCATTAATAAAACCCCCTTAAAGATATGATAATTAATTTTGTAAAAGAAGATACCATAAAAACAATAAATAAACTATATTTTTTAAATTAGACTTTTTTAAGGTAAAAAAAATTCATTAAAAATCCGCGTTTTTTGGTGTTCTCGCAAAGGCGATTACATCGCGGATATTGCCCATGCCGGTAACGAATTGGATGAGCCTGTCAAACCCCAGCCCGAACCCTGCGTGCGGGACAGTACCGTACTCTCTTAGTTCAAGATACCACCAGTATTCGTCTAAGTTAAGTTTTTTTTCTATCATATTGTTTTTCAAGATATCGTATCTTTCTTCCCGTTGGCTTCCGCCTATAATTTCTCCTATTGCGGGAAAAAGGATATCCATTGCCGCTACGGTTTTGTTATCGTCGTTACAGCGCATATAAAACGGTTTGATTTCTTTTGGAAAATCAATCAGCACGACAGGAGCTCTACAGTAGGTTTGCGCGAGATACCGTTCATGTTCAGCCTGAAGGTTATGTCCCCATTGTACAGGATAAGAAAAATTGAATTTTGATGATTTAAGTATTTTTACAGCTTCTGTATAAGATAAAACAATAAACTCGCTTGATATGATATTCTCAAGTTTTTCTATAATGGATTTATCTATAAATTTATTAAAAAATTCCATATCATCTTTACGGTTAATAAGTACGTGTTTGATAATATATTTGAGAAAATTTTCGGCGGTTTCAGCGTCTTCTTTCAAGTCGCAGAATGCCATTTCCGGCTCTACCATCCAGAATTCAGCGAGATGGCGTGAAGTATTGGAGTTTTCCGCTCTGAATGTAGGTCCGAATGTATAAACATTGCCTAACGCCAGAGCATAAATTTCCGCCTCAAGCTGTCCGCTTACAGTTAAGTAAGACGCTTTAGCGAAAAAATCATGAGAATAATCAACCTGTCCGTTTTTTTTCGGCGGCTGCTCAAGATTTAAAGTTGTAACGCGAAACATTTCACCGGCTCCTTCGCAATCGCTTCCTGTAATAATAGGAGTATGGATATAATGAAAATTATTTTCCTGAAAAAAACTGTGTATAGCATAACTTAATGCGCTGCGCACACGTGAAACCGCTCCGAAAGTATTGGTTCTTGGCCTTAAATGAGCTATTTGCCTTAAAAATTCAAAAGAGTGCCTTTTTTTCTGCAATGGATATTTTTCAGGGTCGGCGAAACCTAAAACATCAATTTTTTTCGCTTGCACTTCTACGGACTGACCGCTTCCTAAAGATTCAACAAGCATTCCTTGCACAAATACAGCGCATCCGGCGGATAATTTCTGTATATCCTGTTCATAATTCGGTAAAGATGAATCAGCGATAATCTGGATGCCTTTAAAGCATGAGCCGTCATATATCTCTATAAACGAAAATCCGCCTTTAGAATCTCTTCTTGTGCGTACCCATCCATAAACGTTAATATCTATATCGCGTTGTGAAGTTGATAAAAGACCGGATATTTTTTTTCTTTTCATAATCAACCCTTAAATTATATTTTTGTCTAAAAGTTGCCGCTCAATAACGGTTAAGAATTTTAGCATAAACCAAAGATGAAACAAAATTTTTTTATACATTTTTCAGATAAAAGTTTATCTACGCTAAATTTGATCTTAAAGGATCACTTGAGTAAATATGAACAGAATCCGAGCTGTTCTCTTTAGCGATAGAAAGAGCGATTTCCGAAGATTTAACGAATTCATCAGGACTTACAGCATTGTTTTCGGGAAAAGATGATATTCCAAAAGCAATTTTAATTTTCACAGTTTCATTGTTATGTTTAAATACATTGGTTTTTAATTCATTTGTAACGCGTTTAATTAAAGTAAGACAGCCGCTGCTTTTTGTATGCGGCAGAAGAAGCGTAAAACCCGAAGCAGTGTATCTGCCGACCAAATCAATGTTTCTGGTTGTTTTATGTAATATTTTTGAAACAGATTCTATAATATTATCGCCTGTTTTATGCCCGTATTCATTTAAAACGAATTTTATATTAGATATATCTATTTGAATAAGAGATAAAGGTGTGTAAAAACGTTTTGCTCTTGAAAATTCTTTTTTAATACGTTCTATTAAGGCATTATGGTTAAACGCCCCTGTCAGCTTATCCGTTACCGAGAGTTTTTCTAATTCCTCCATAACTAATTGTTTCTCTAAAGTTTTTTGAAATTGGTCTATGAAGAAATTTAAAATAGTTTTCTGGTCGCCATTAAGTTTTGCATCCCCTATAAGAATTATTATGCCGCATAATGATTTGTTCATCATCAACGGCAGGGAAAACGATACCATTGGTTCATCTGTAATATTTTTTGAAGATGTTTCGCTGTTGTTTAGATTGATTACTTCAACTGTTAAGTCTATAAAATCTTTTATGATTTCTTCCTGATTAATATCAGAATTTTTGATTAATTCAAAAACTCCATTTTGGATAGCTTGCCAGATTTTATTATGAAAAATTTTGTTATGACCTATAACTATATGGTTTTTATCAATTGTTTTTTCACCGAATAATGCGTTTTTGCGAAGCAAAATACTAAAGTAATCCACCTTAACGAAGTTATTAACCTCTTTAAGTAATTGTTGGGCAGTAGCAAGGGAAGAAGGTAAGTTATCAAGTTTTTTGCAAGACTCAATTAAAAGAGTTAATTTATTTTGATTTTCATTAATCATATAAGACCCGCCGGTGTAGTGAAGTTAAAAAAATCATACAGTTACATTATTTTTCGGCATTTTCAAAAAAATCTTTAGCTGGAAAATTATAATTAGAACTTAATCAATATTTTTCCAACCCATATTTTCTTAAAAATTAAAAAATATTGAAGTTTTAAAAAATAATCTGTTTGACATTAGATATAAATTGTGTTATATTATAAGTAACGGAAATATATAGACCCCATATTGAGGAGAAACGATCTTTTTCTGTATATGTATAGATGTTATTTGGATATTAGAATAAAATATATAATTCGTTTAAGGAGATTCGTTATGAAGAAAGTTATTGCTTATGCCGTATTGATAGCGCCTATTATTTTTAGCGGGAATTTGTTCGCCTTGCCATTGCCTTATTTGCCCTATAACGGATTTTCTGGTTCCGTAAAAGGGGAATCAATGCATGTACGCCCTAATGGACATACACAGGAAGTTTTTATAGACTGGATAGTATCTGACCATGATTTAATGCCCCAGAATATTGGAGCGGGAGATTTTACTTTTTCAACGGTTATTGGCGGGTCAGGAGGTCAGAAAGGCGATAAAGCAGCCTATGATGCTTCAAAATATTATTATTATTATCAAATAGAAAATGATAATGTTTATAACAATGATGTTTTAAATACATTGTCAGTCGACCTTGATCCTGATCTTATCATTTCAGCAGGATATGTAACAGCTCTTGATATAGATGTGGATTTACTGGAAACACATGATCTGCTTGGTGAACAGGAAAACGTGAACGGCACTATAGTAGACCCTGACCAGAGTAAATTTGTCCAAGTTGGTTTAACCCCTCATCAGAATTGGGAGTTTAATTTAGGGTTACTCTTTGGCGAGGAGAGTTCTATTTTATTTTTAACATCTAATGTACCGCCTGACTACACTTTTTCCAGTTTGCTATCCGGTTCACGTTCTTATGACGGAATGCTGCCGATTCCGGCTATCCCCGAACCTTTCAGTATGTTATTGTTAAGTGTCGGCTGTATAGTCCTTTATATAAGAAAAAGACTGTCGTTTTAACTCTATTAATATAGTAGTTGTTTGTAAAAGGGAATAATCTGATGATTGTTCCCTTTTTTTATTTTTATATATAGTGAATTTACAGAAGTTTTGCCGCAACAGAAGCTAATTTTCCTCGTTCACTTTTTGATAATAAGACATGTCCGAACAGCGATTCATTTTTAAGCCGTTCTACACAGTATGTTAATCCATTGCTTTCTGAATCGAGATAAGGATTATCTATTTGGTAAGGATCGCCTGTTATAATCATTTTTGAATGTCCCCCGCTTCTCGTTACCACGGTTTTAATTTCATGGGGAGTTAGATTTTGCGCCTCATCAATAATAATGTATTGCCGTGGAATACTGCGGCCTCGCATATAAGTTAATGCTTCAAGCTGGATAAGTTCGTTTTCGATAAGCTCTTTCATCGTGATAACCCCGTTTGATGAATTTTTGCGCATTACGGAAAGAATATAATCGAGGTTATCGAAAATCGGTTCCATCCAGTTTTCAAGTTTTTCTTCTTTTGTGCCGGGCAGATAACCTAAATCTTTTCCAAGAGGCATAATAGGTCTTGAAATGAGTAATCGGTCGTAAACTTTTTTTTCAATAACCATATATAAACCAGCGGCAATAGCCAAGAGTGTTTTTCCGGTCCCTGCCCGTCTGACAAGCGATACAAGTTCAATCCGAGGGTCGAGTAAAAGTTCCTGTGCCATTATTTGCTGTGGGTTTCTTGGCGACACGCCGAATATTGGTTCAATACGGTTTGTTATGGGATATAATTTTCCTGTTTGAGCATTATGTTTGGTAATTAAACAATTATCAGGGGCGTTGGTTTCTTTAAACATTACAAACTGGTTTGGCAATAGTTTATTTTCATCATCCCATATTATCCCTTTTTTATCCGGTTTGGGGATTTTTCGCGTTTTTTTCTCAATCCATCCCATATAAAGTTCGCTAATGTTTATCTTTTGGCTTTCAAAATCTTCACTTTTTATGCCGAGAGCATCGGCTTTAATTCTGGCGTTTATATCTTTTGATACAAAAATCACAGGCAGATCATTATTTTTTTGTAAAAGGTAAGCGGTTGTTATGAGTTTGTTGTCAGTAGAATTCATAGGCAAGCCGGCATAATGTTCGGGCTTAAAATGCATATTTGTAATTATTTGCAGAGTCCCTGCGTTTTCAAGCTGGATTCCGTCCTTGAGGCTTCCTTTTTTGCGTAATGCGTCTAATGCGCGAATTGTCATTCTGGCGTTTCTGCCTTTTTCGTCATGATCTTTTTTAAACCGGTCGAGTTCCTCAAGAACTTCTATAGGCAGAATTACGATGTTGTCTTCAAATGATGTAAGCGCGTTTGGGCTATGTAATAATACGTTAGTGTCGATTACGAATAATTTTTTCATTTAATTTTACCTCGGTATTTTTAGTGGTTTTATCTACATAAATATTTATCGGCAGATTCTATGTTTTTAATATACCTTAAATACATTTTAGCCGCATCAAGCAGTAGTAGTGTATATCAAAAATTTTTTTAAGCGGCGGCACAATGGTTTGCAAAAACGGTTTAATATTTAAATTTTCGCTTATTGCTTTTGAAATTTTGCGGAGTAATTCCATTTATTTATCATGATATATCAACCGGATTAATCCTTTTTGAAAAAGAGAGTGTTTATTCCTAAACCCGGATTCGGCATCCTTTTCACATCAATATGGGTAAATTCCATTATTAAACATTCTACGGTTAAATACACATCAGAACTTTTTCTTATACAGCCGACTCTTGTTTTATCAAGCCTGCCGAAAGCGCAATGCAGATGTAAAGCGGGTTTTGCGTCTTGAGTAGATATGTTCCCCACAGCTACAATCTCATTGGTTTCTAAAATATTATGGTAAGACGGTATAGGGGGAACTACCGTTTCAACGGGACCGCACACTATTTCAGCGTTTTTTATAGCTCCGAGACACCAGAACCACGCGCATTTAATTTTTTCTTTTTCCGCTATTTTAATGATATTATCTATGATGTTGTCGTTATGGTCAAACCGGACAATAAAAGATCTTCCAAAATTTGCCTTTGCGTAGTCCATAAACAAAAAACCCCCTATTTTAATACGG
>JAGGZS010000229.1 GCA_021161885.1 bacterium | reverse complement strand
TTTTTCCTTTCTTTTTGCTGGATTTTGATCAATCAGCTCGCTGATTGATCAAGTCTACACCAGCTGTTAAGATTTATCAAAAACTACAACCATTTACACACTTTTTATGACACACCTCGAATCGCCGATGATGATATTCAGGTTTATATGAACTGCGCAGATTTCGTTGTTTTGCCGTTCAGAAAGATATTTACCTCTGGGTCCGTTATGCTGGCTTTATCTTTTTCTAAACCTGTTATTGTGCCTGCAATTGGACCTATAACGGAACTGCTTGGAAAAACTAAAAATATCCTATACAATGTTTCAAAAGAAAATTCTTTGTTAGATGCTTTAACTAAGGCTATTGGCAAAGACGCGCAGTCTATTGGAAAAAAAAACTACAAGTTAATAAAGCATTTGTCATGGGACTACATAGCTGAAAAAACAGATAATGTTTATAAAAACGCTTTAAAATAAAAAGCGTTTGACCAGCCCCTGTTTTGCGGTCGGTTAAAATTTTGTTTCTGCTTTATTTTATGTGTAAATGCAAGGCATATTCTCTTATGGGGCCGTTGCAAAACAGGATAATTTTTTAAATGACAAAATTTTTCCAGAAAACACCAAAAAACAGATATTCAAAAATACCTCTAAAAGCGACGCACTCAAATAGAGCCATAAAAAATTATTCGATGCTAAAAGAAATTTTCAAGGCTTTTTTATTCCGCAACAGTCCCCTTATTTATTAAGTCGTATAAGATAATTTAATATTGTGTTCAGGGGTACAACAATAGTTACAGAGCTTGTTCTATTAGATCGTAACCAACAATATTTTTGCGTAAAACAGTTGGTTGTTTACCCTTATTGTTTGGGATAACGAATGAGATGCCGCTGAGATCGGTTAAGGAAAATTTTGCCGATCCTGTTGTTAAGCCGGAATAAAATTGTTTGAACGTGGCGTTTGCGTTATTTGCAAATGAAAAATAATAATAGTTCGGATTGTTCTGCATAATTTTTGATATACGCATTGATTGAGGCAGTCTTTCATTCTCTGCAAAATCAAAAGCGACTGAAAATGTCCTGAATACATTGGCAAACCAGTTTGTTGTATCTTTTGGGATTTCAAAAGAAATCGCGCCGTTAGATAAAAATTGGTCGTTTAATCCTGATTTTTCTGAGGTAATAAATAAAATATTTTGTTTTGCTATAGCGTATTGCGTTTCTATATATTTTGTTATGGGCAGCCTTTGTTTTTCCAGTTCCCTTTGTGATACAATTTTAAATTTTTTGATTTGGTTTTCGCTGAAAAAATTTTGTAAAATATTATTAATTTGCTCGTTGGTTTTTGTGCTCGAGAAGAGAAGGAGTTTTAAATGGTTTTTGATATCTTCGTTTTGCAGCATTAAGTTATATTTTAACGCATTTAGCATTTCCATGCGGGTCGCTGGATTGTCAGAGTTTAAAATTTCGTCAAAATCTATAACCATAATTTTTTGTCTAAGTTTATGGGCATTGGATATAGGAGACTGGAGCAAAGGCGATAGTGTTTCCGAGTCAATTAATGTTAAGGTTTGCCCGTTTGAATAAGATGGGAACTTGTATTGGTCTTGTTTATTTATATTTTCTCTAATTTCCGGCTGTCCCAACAAAAAGTCAGCTGTTTTTGGAAGGTCGATATCAATGCCTGCCATAGATAATATAAAATGTTCGAGAAATTTTTTTGTTAGCTGTGTCCTTGAGTTTAAGTTAATGAGCGCTTGGTTTTCCTGTAAACTGTAAACCTCATTAAAATATTTTGTGTATATGGCTGTGAATTGAGCGAATGTCAAAATATTTTGCGAGTAAAGGCGTTGGAGCACTTGACCGGTTAATTTAAGTATGATTTTTTCCGGCTTGGCAGTATTTTGTGAAATTTCTGTTTTGAGTTGAATGGGCTTTTTTGAACCTGTTTGCGATGCTGATACATTGGACGGGATAATGGTTTCTTTTATAGCTCTGTTTTTAATAGTATCAAATACGTCTTGTGCAGTAATAGCAACTATGATGCCAGCGATATATTTTAAATTAGGGGTGATTTTATCGTATCGCGCAGGATTGTAAATAAGAGAATTTAAATATATCGGCGCAGACCTGTAAAACGCCGGTAACATATTATGGCTGAGCTCGTTGCTTCGTAAAAGTTCCCTTATTCTCATACGGTAAAGATAATTCAGCCATTCACCTGAAAAATGTATTTCCGCCGATTCCAGTTTTTGCCCTAATAAGTCGCCGGTTATTGGTTCTACAGGAGGCATTAGTTGACCGAAAGGCTGCATATAAGTTTGCACATAGGTACCGCCCGCAAAAAAGACTTTAACGTCCCAAGGCAATTTTTGTATATCTTTTTTTAATTTTTTGATTTGATTAAACAAAGACTGTATCTCATTTGCCTGTGAAGCGAAAGATTTATCATGGGAAGCAAGAACAAAAATAGCTTCGCCCAAATACCGTTCTTCTAAAGCGGTTATTGGTTTGGATAACAGTTTATTAATCACGTTCAATCCGTTTTTTATATAGTATTCCTCATTAATATTGAATAGTTTTAGTTCCTGTAGTTTTTCCATCATGATAAAAGGGTCTATTTGTTTCAATGTTGTTTTATAAAATTCAATAAGAAGGTTATCGTGTTTAGCGTATAATTTTGTTATTTCATTTGACTGTTCAGCGTCCTCAAATTCACGGGGGAATTTAAGGCAAACCGACCGGTCTTGAAATTCTTCAAAGGCGGAGTTTCTAATATAGTGGTCGTAGCCTAATGACGTGCCGTATGAAATGGCGTGTCCTAATTCGCTTTTAATTACGGAATTAATATCGCCTATTCCGTCTTGAAGATTGTCTTTGGCAAAATTCATGCTGAACCTTAACCTGTCGGCGTAATTGAGAAAATCACCGTTATCAGTAATAAGGCGTATCAGTGTAAAAAAGTGAGGTTCAACAAATAAAAGGTCTTGAGTTAAATCGTTAAGTTCAAGCCAGAGCGACTTGGTTACATCATCGCGCAAATAAGGCGGCACATTATCAAGAAAGAGTGAATTTTGGAAACTTTCATAACTTTGCCGGCTTATTATTCCTTTTTGCCCTTTTCTTAGATAAAACTCAGCAAGATCAAAAGGGGTATTTAGAAGTTCATCTTTTTTGGTTTGGTCTAATGTCGATTCGTTAATTATCTGTTTGATGATATTTGATTTTATATCATGCCATTTAACGGGTGTGAACGATGTGGAATCTTTATAGAGGAATTGAGTTAATATGGATAATCCGGTTTCAGATGATATTATTCGCCGGGAAACGCAGTCATACAAGATATGAGTTGTTAATGCAAGAACCGTGGCTATATCGCCGGAATAGTCGAATTTTTCCCATGGAAAATTCAGAAACCTGTCTATAGCGGTGAAATTTTCTTTGCCAAGTGGTTGAGCGCTATGGAAATTTTGCAGGATAAACTGTACATAATTTGGGGCATCCAACATAACATCAGGCACTTCGCCTGTACGCTCTATATATTCAAAAGCCATTAAGGCGTTAATGTTATTTAGCTGACTATATGATAAATTATAAGATTCTTTAGCGTGTTCAGTTAATTTTTCCGCTATTAACGGTCTATCGTTTTTAATAGTTTGGGCAAATTTATAAGTGGCATTTCCGTAAGCGAAGGTTGAACCGAACGGAGCATAGTCATGTTGCAGCGCAAGGTATCCTAATATCCGATAAGCTTCGGTATAGTTTCCCGCATTATATTTTGCCATAGCTATTGTTTTTGCCCGTTCCAGAACGGTGATAACATTTTGGCTGAACCGTGAATCCTGCATCATTGGTTTTACGATTTTGAGAGGGGATTTAAATATTGCGTTGTTAAGCGATAACATATCAAGTATTTTCGTATTATTTTCAAATAATTCATCTACGTAATTTTTATTGAATAAAGGGTTATTGATTTTCATCAGTTCAGAACGGGTCGTGTGGTCGATTACGATTTCGTCGTCATAGTTTTCGTAAAATTTTTCGAGCAATGATACTGGTACGCTTTGATTTTTCGCGATCATCCCCCTTACGAAAGGATGAGGGTCATCGGCTAAAATTTTAATTGTCTGCGATGACAAATGAAACCTCTCGGCAAGGGCTGCCCTGACCGCGAAACTGTCTGATTCACTAAGGAAATTTTCTATTTCTTCAGGTAGCGGATTAGGATTTTTCGCCATATCAATAAATGTGCTGACGGCGTATATGTCGCCTTTCATTTTTTCAAGGAATTTCAATGTTTTATCCGTCCGAAAACTGGTAAAATTCATTGAGGGGTTAGAGAATAAACTCATCATTATTTCAGTATTTTCCAAGTTATACAACTTTGTAATCTGTGTCATCGATAAATTTTTGTTAGACGCCAGCGCTTTTAAAACAAACATTTTAATGTTATCTTGGAAATCGTCTTCTTTTTTATTAGAATTTGTTGCCGGTGAATAATCGTCAATCAATTTATCGTAAATTTCTTTAGATAAATAAACAGGATTTCCCGCTAAAGTTCTTAATATATGCGCGGAAGGATTGTTATCCATTATTTTGAGTATAGTTTTTATTAATTCATCTTCTGTAATGTTGGGCAGTTCGTTGTTTATCAATGTATTTGTAAGTTGAAGTATAACTTCCTGTTTGTTTGTTTCAATCAGGTAATTAACAATAGGCATATTAATATTGGGATTTTCCGCTAAAGCGGTTAGCAAATAATCTATCCAGCCGTTTAAATAGGCAGGGTAAGCGCCGTTTTTTATTTCATTGAAGATAATAGAAGGGGTGTTTGAGTATCTCGCGATTGAAAAATATACGTTGGTGTCCATAGTGTTCTCGGCAAGGTTATTTTTTATAAATTCTATCGTTTGAGTGTTGGTTTGGGAATTGTTTATTATCGATTCGAGATAACCGTTGATTTGTGATATGTTGCTTTCTTTTCTATCGCTCCATATAGGCGCTTCAGAGGTAGATTCATAATGCTCATATTTTATATAATCATCGTTTAGTATATCTTTTTTTAATGTAATTAATATTTTCGCTATTTGCTGGAGTTGATTTGAAGTGATTGATTTATGAGAAGTTAAAAGGTTTAAAAAATCGGTTTTTTCCGTATCGCTTTTATCCCTGAAAGACAATATTAACAAATATGGGCGTTTAAGTATTTTGTCGATAGCGTCTTTAGGGGTTTTGGGATTTTTTAATAAACCTTTTAAAATATAAAGTTCTTCTTCAGATGCTTTATTTATGCCTGAATTTTTATAGAATTTTTCATCAGCAAGCAAATTAAGCACTCTTTTATTTGGTGATGTCTGGGCAATATGAAATAATCTTTCTTCAGGTCCGGTATCTCTGATAAACAATTTAAGTTTTTCGGTAAGTTGCTCATCGGATACGGATTCATCGTCTTCGATGCTGCTTGTAAAGGTAACATAATTTAGTTTTAAGGGGTCTTCCGTAGATGGAGATGAGGCGGCTGTGCCGGTTTGTTGTCCGTCAACGGACTGTTCCTGCTTCATTAAAAAGTTCACTTGGGTTATGAAATCGGATTGGTTCTCTACGGGCACTATGGCTGTATAATCGTTATTGTTGATTATAATATTTGGAAGCAGAGATGCGGTTTCTTTAATGGATTTCTGAAGTACTTGGATAAGATACCATAAGTATTGGGGTTTAATGGAATATGCGTTGATTTTGTCATGATATAATACTTCGCTAACCCTTTCGTCGCCGGTAAACTGGATATGGGCTATATGGTAATAGCTGCCACGCAAAGACAAAGTAATTATTGAGCGGGGAAGCGAATTGAGTTTAATTAAATCGTTTTCTTCAGCTGTTTCTGCGATATGTTTTTTTGCCCAGTTTATAATATCGGTGTCGTCGCCTTGTTCAAGCTGGGACTGCGCTAAAGACAGCTGTGATAGTTTTAGGCTTAACGTATCTTTTGTCAAAATAGATAAAGTGCTCTCGCCTAAGGATATGTTACGGGCTATGATAGAGCGCATATCCTGCTCAAGCAAATCTCCAAACTGTTCTGAATTTAAGTTCTGCCGGTTTTTAAAACAATAAAATAAAGAATTTCCCTTTACCGATACTTCGTAAATCCTGTATTCAGGAAACAATTTTATGTTTTTTATAAAAATTCCCCGTGAATCATAGTTGGCGATTGCCTCGTTAATTTTATATAAGATATTCCTAACAGTAATGTTGGGTGTTTCAAGCGCGATAAAATCGGTATGCACGGTCAGCAGCAGAGTAATACTTTTTAAAATTTGTATTTGCTGTTCTGATTTTGATATGCCGATAGGAACTTTCGCGAGCCATCTTGGGATAGCAAGCGAATTAAGGGCATTCTCAAAAAATGAATCCAAAGGCGAGTTGATTTTTAAGATTCGGGATATATATATATTCTTTTTTGAAATGTGTTCTATAGCAGGCGTTACGAAAATATAGTTAATATTTGATTTTTCAAGATTTTCAAGGATTCCTTCAGTATGAAAACCTCCGGCAATAAGCACCCCGAAAGATAAATCCGTGTCCGCTAATTTTTTAAGCGAATTATCAACAAGTATGCTGTCTCGTTTAAGAGCAAGCGAGTAAAACGCGCTAACATTGTTTAGGTTATCAAGGAGTATTTTTATATCCGAAATTAATAAATTGTTTTGTTTTGGGCTGATGGAATTTATTAACTCCGCAAAATTTTCTATAGTATATTCATTTGTATGGGCAAAATAATCGGTTACTTTTTTACGTGATATTTTAAACGATAGAATTTTGCTTAAAAGCTCCATTTTATTCTCAAGACTGAATATGGCTTTTTCGTTGGCGGTTGAAGCGTAAGTTGCTATAAATTTTTTTTCAGCTTTGTCAATTTCAGCTAACAACTCAGTGTGGTCTAATCTGGAGTAAAGGTTCAACAGGTTTGAATAATTTTTAAGAGTGGAAAAAAGGTTTGGGAGTCTTTCGTTTTCGTTAAGCAGTTCAATAACCTGATTATAAAAAGTTCGCGCTGTTACTGAACCTATTTTATGTTTTAGGTTTAACTGATTGAACTCGACTATTTTATCTTTTTCTAAAACCGTAAATAAAAATTTTATTGATTCCTGTATCTCTTTTTCTAAAATGCCGTAGTTTATATTTTCGCTTATTTTGTTGATTAGATTGATGTTGTAAATATTCGGGTATTTGTTTTTATCGAGCGATATTTTTTCGGCAAGTTTTCCGCAGTATTCTTTTACGTCGATAATATTACCTGAGTACAATTTTTTTAACTCAAGATATTGCTTTAGCTCCGGCGATGTTAGAGCAGCTTTTCGGGAATCTAAAAATGATGATATTTTATCTAATATAACAGAATTTTTTTGGAACAGAGTAATACCGTTTCTCAAAGCGGCAAGATTTTTGATATATATTTCGGGTTGTTCTACACCGAATAGTTCCACATCCATATCCGAATTGATAGAAAAATATTCAAATCCGGTAATAACAGAAGTTTGCATAAGATAATCGGATACAATTTTTTTTGATTCATCAAACGGATATGTTGTGATGGGGGAGGTATCAATTAAATCTGAGGCGCCTTCTATTAATACGACATCAAGATAATTTTGCGAGTTTAAACTTTTTAGGATATTGTTAATGTTCACTTGGGCATCATAATTTGTATGAGCGTCTTGGACGTAAATAATCCATTTTTTCGAGGTTGGATTTTTATGGATTTTCTTTATTGTGCAGTATTTTTCAGGCAGACAAGACAATATGGTTTCTTCATCTATTGAAGTGTCTGCCGAATAAGCGTAATTGAAAGGTAAATTAATTAGTAGAAAAAATAAGCCTAAAAATTTTTTAATCATAATAATATTAAATATACTCACAGTTGACAGCTGATAGTTAAAATAATTTTTTATTCATATCAATTATACATCAACTTTAGTTTAAATACAACCTATTACATTGCGGATAAGCTGGTTGAATATTAATAATAAAATTATTTTGAATTGTTTATAAGGCAGTGAATTGTTGAACTGAGTTCGTTGATTTTTAACGGTTTTGTCATCATACTTGAAAATCCGAAATTTTGATAATTCGCCAGCACAGGGTCGTTTGAGTAACCGCTTGCCGCAATAGCTTTTACATCAGGGTCGATTTGCAGCAGTTCCTTAATTGTTTCTTTGCCGCACATTCCTCCGGGTATGGTTAAATCAATTATCACGCAGTCATAGATTTTGTTGTCTTCAATGGATTTAATATATTTGGCTATTGCCTCTTTTCCGTTTTTTGCCGCGTCGACCTTGTACCCTAATCGTTTTAAGATTGCATCGATAGTATTGAGCACTTTGTTATCGTCGTCTATAACAAGAATTCTGCCGTTACCATGATATATTTTTTCCGGCGTTTCTTTTATTATTTTTGCTTTTTTGTTTGAAGCCGGGAGGTAAATGTAAAAAGTAGTGCCTTCATTAAGTTTTGATTCCAGAGTAATTAATCCTTTATGGCGGGTTATTATTGAATAGCAAGTAGCAAGCCCAAGACCGGTGCCTTTAATGTTTCCTTTTTCTTTAGTGGTAAAATATGGGTCAAATATTTTTTCGTGATGTTTCTCAGGTATTCCGGTCCCGTTATCTTTAACGGTAATTTTGATATAATGGGGTTGTTGCAAAAGTATAGGGAAAATTTCTAA
>JAGGZS010000170.1 GCA_021161885.1 bacterium | reverse complement strand
GTGCTATACCGATTATTTTTCAAAACTTGTTATAAATGAAGGTATTTCACAAAATAGTTACTAAATATTAAAATGTTATTATATGTTTTTTATGGATAATCAACAGTTCAGATACAATAATTTTCATAATTTTCTTCGGAAAAAATTTTCAGGGAAAGTGTATAAAGTCTCACTTGACGCTGGCTTTTCTTGTCCTAACAGGGAACATGGTATGCCTTGTACTTATTGTGATGAAGCAGGCTCGGGCACAGGCGCGTCAAAAAAAGGCGTTTCAATAAGAGAGCAGATGCTTTTGGGTATGCGGGAATATCGTAAAAGGTATAAAGCCGAAAAGTTTATCGCTTATTTTCAATCATACTCAAATACAAATTTACCGGTATGGGAATTAAAAAATATTTATGACCAAGCGTTGGGGTTTGAAGATATTGTAGGTTTATCAATAGGCACAAGACCTGATTGCGTGGATGAAGAAAAAATACGGCTTATCTCAAATTATTGTTCCGATTATTACGTATGGATAGAATACGGGCTTCAGTCAGCGAACAACGAGACGCTCAAGCGAATCAACAGGGGGCATACTTTTGAACAGTTGGCACAAGCCGTTGAGATGACAAAAAATAAAGGGATAAATATCTGCCTGCATGTTATCATAGGTTTGCCGGGTGAGACTTATGACGATGTTATGCGCACTGCCGATGAAGTGGCTAAACTCGGGATTGACGGCATCAAAATACATCTTCTGCATATAATAAAAAATACTCCGCTTGAAAAAGATTATCTTTCCGGAAAAATTAAGGTTTTAGATCAGCAAACTTATGTTAGTATGGTATGCGATTTTCTTGAGAAAATTCCAAAGAATATTTTGGTGCAGAGATTAACTGGTGAAAGGCGTAAAGATATTCTTACAGCTCCTGATTGGTGCCTCAATAAAGCTGTGGTGATTAGGTCGATTAACGATGAACTTATAAGGCGCGGGTCTCATCAGGGAATAAAATATAATTTTTAATCAATTCTTTATGGATAATAACTTATGTTCACTTTGGATTTTTCGGTTATAAATATTAATGACATTTATATGATTGGATTATCCGTTTTGTTTCATTGTGTTTGCCTTGTTGTATCGGAATTTTTGAGGAGACGCTTTGGGTACGGCGGTAATTTTACGAGAAAATTTATTCATGTAACAGTATCGCTTTGGGGATGCTGGGTTTTTTATGCGTTTGCGGATAAAAGAATGGCTATTGTATTGCCTGTTGTTTTTATCTTGATGAATTTAAATCCTATCAGGAAACGTATTCTGCATATTGCTCATATAGATAATGATTATCATCCGGGTATGCTTTATTATCCGGTGTCATTGTTTTTATTGGTCTGGTTTTGCTGGGTAGGAGAGTACCGGTTTATAGCGGTAATTTCTTTATTGAATTTAGGATTGGGCGATTCCGCCGCGGCTGTAATGGGTTCAAGGTTTGCTAAAAAAATATATAAAGTGGGCGAGCATACCAAATCGTATCTGGGCTCTTTTTTTATGCTGGCGGTTTGTTTTGTTACTACGGTATTGACTCTGGTTTATTATCTTCCCGAATTTTCTTCGGCTGATGTAGGCATAGCTTTTTTAATCGCTTTAGGGGTTACTTTTATGGAAGCGTTATCAGTAAATGGGATGGATAATTTATCTGTTCCGATGGTTTCCGCGGTAATACTGTCGTTTTTTTATATAAAATAGATTGGAATAAACAGTATTTGTCATTAGTATCTTAAAGTGGAGTGAGAAAAAAATCGTCATTCTGAAGGGTGTGAAGAATCTCACCCTGATTATGTTGGCTGAGCGGAAATTCTTCGTCGTATCAGAGGGTAGCCTGAAGAAAAAAGGGGATGTGTCCCCATTTAATCCAGCGGGAATTCCCCGTCCGTAAGGGCGGGGAGTTTCATTAAATAAAAATTATATTTATCTTAAAAAACCAGGAAATTTTTAAAATGTTAAAAAACATTACTAATCCATTTTCGTTAGAATACATGAATGAAATTTTTAAAATAGATCCTAACAATAACAATAGGTTAATATCTAGGGAATCTTCTCATGTTGAGTTTAAAGAATCTTGGAATTGGGGATCAAAATCGAAGTATGTTAAAACTATGGCTTCTTTTGCTAATGCTGAAGGTGGTTATCTGGTTTTTGGGATAAAAGATAAGCCAAGAGAAATTATTGGTTTACAAAATGATAAATTTAACTCATTTGGAGAACATGTGATAGAAATTTTTCTACAAAAAACTTTTTCACATCAAATATTACTCCAAAGAAATATCTTTCAAATAGTTTTAAAAACAATTGGCTTGATATATGTTTTTCCGGCAAGAAATAAACCAATTATTTGCACGATATCAGATTCTGAGTTGAAAGAGGGGGAAATATATTATAGATATAGAGGAAGAAGCGAAAAAATACGATACCCTGAATTGAGAAACATAATTGAGGAAGAAAAAGAAAAAGAACGGAATCTTTGGTTAGACAAACTATCAAAGATTAAAGAGATTGGCATTCAAAATGTAGGCATTCTGAACAAAATTGATGGTCAACTTTATGGTCAAACTGAGAAATATTTAATCGATAAAGATCTTCTAAATCAAATAAATTTCATTGAATCAGGAAAATTTTCAGAAACTGATGGAGACCCCACTCTGAGGATAATTGGAGAAGTCAAATCGATTGATAGTAAAAAATTACAACCCATACAATACGTAAATAAGCAATTACATACTCAAGATATTAT
>JAGGZS010000206.1 GCA_021161885.1 bacterium | reverse complement strand
GAGACCGTATCTATAGGCATTAAGCCATTTGCAAAACCAACAGGTTCCCACTTTAATATATTGTTTGTGATTGGTTTACCCAATACTTCAGGCTTACCTAATCTCCAATTAACAGAGCCATGTAATTTGCGGAGTTTAATTTTATTCTTTTCAAAATTATATGTATACTTTTTTCCGATTTTTTCGAGCGTTGTTTCTAATAAACAATCCCAGTTAAAAGAAATTACAATATCCTTCTCATGTAGTTGTTCAGCAAAACGTATATAAATTTCAGGTATCGCTTCATCTCTTGGAGTTCTTTCAGCAATTGTTTTTGCAAGGAAAAACCTTAATGTAAGTTTCTCTCTACATCCCGCCTCTGACCAACGTTCTCCACCCCCATATTCTCGGAGTTCAATGTATTCAAGGAAAGTACAGAGATCGGAGAAATTAACCTTTGAATAATCAATTTCGCTATCACAACAAAAACAAAGTTTAGCGTAATTATTAATTCGTTCATATAATCCGGGACATTCAGCCTTACATTTTTCCATAGTCAATTTTAAAAGTTCATTCGTTAAAGGTATATTTGCTTCTGCTGAAAATCCTGCACCGAGTATAAAAACTCGATTTTTTTTGATATATTTGATATATTCTTCTTCCATATTTGTTTCTGTTTTCATTTTTTTTATTAATTAATTCTTAAATTAAATAACAAACATTGTATGTCTTCAGAAAGAATGGGACAAAACGGCTGAAATTTTAAGAGAGAGTTTTGGCCCTTGTTACAGTTGAATTTTTGTTAAACCTTTTTCTTGCTATCATAGTTTTCTTTTGTAGCATTTTTCTTTTATTCTGTATAGAACTTTTTCTTCCAAAATAAACATCGTCCGGTGTAACATTGCCCAAAGCCTCATAATAACGATAGCCGTTATACCAATTTATGAACCTATCGATTTCATTTTTCAATTTGTCCGGCGATTCCCATACATGCAATAATATTTTATCTTTAGCTGATCTATGATACCGTTCAATTTTTCCGTTGGTTTGCCGATGATAAAGTGACGCGAATATATGTCCTATCCCTTTGGCTTCCGGATAATCAGCGAAATCAGAACTAATCAGAGCGGACCATTGTCCGTTTACTAATCTAACTTTAAAAGTATCCTTTGCACGGTCTTTTTTATCTATTCCTGTAAATTCACATGCCTGCTCTATAACATAACTGAAATCTTCGTGTCTCATTGATGATCGCAGTTCCCATGCAAGTATTTTACGGCTGAAATCATCAAGTACGCTGATTAAGTAAAACCATCCCCACCGTTCAACTTTTAAGTAGGTGGCATCTGTCTGCCATTGCTGGTTGATCGCAGTGGTTTTGATCCTATACTCTAAGGTACTCCCACTTGTCAAGACCGAAAAAGATTCGGCGGAAAACAGTTAAATTATAATGTTGTATTGTCTTGATTATCTTAATGTTACAAACTAAAATATTATTTTGAGTTCAAAATAGAAAAATTTTGTTTGATTTTTAATCAAGCATTATATTATAGTTATAGTAGATTTTTTTCACCCTTTTATTGATTTTTTTAAGAGGTTGACTGCTTAAACATTGAATACCAAAGAGATACATATATAAGGAGATGTAAAAATGAGACAATCCGCCAATTTAAATGAGGATCAGCTGAAAATAGTACGTTCTGAACATCATGATCCATTTACTGTATTAGGCGCTCATATTGAAAAAATAGGCGCTAAAAAATCTGTGGTGGTCAGGGCTTTTCTGCCAAACTCAAAAAAAGTTTCCGTTATAAAAAGCGGAAAAAATAAAACTTCAGTTATGAAAAAAATTCACGACAGTGGATTGTATGAAGCGACATTTGCTAATGAAAAAGAAATTTTTCCTTATAAATTAAAGGTTTCATATAACGGAGACGGGGTATTTGTTAAAGACGACCCATACAGGTTTGAACCTATTTTAAGCGATTTTGATTTACATTTGTTTGGTGAAGGCAATCATTACAAAATATATCAAAAATTGGGTTCGCATCCAATGACGCATAACGGGATAAAAGGTGTTGGGTTTGCCGTATGGGCGCCTAACGCTAAAAGGGTAAGTATTGTCGGCGATTTCAATTTTTGGGACGGTCGTGTCCATTGCATGCGTTCAAGAGGCTCATCAGGAGTTTGGGAACTTTTTATACCAGCGCTTAAACCAGGTGAGCTGTATAAATATGAGATAAAAACCCAAACCGGCGCAATCTTGAAAAAAAGCGACCCTTATGCGTTTTTTTCTGAAATCAGGCCGAAAACCGCTTCCATTATATACATCGACAATTATAAGTGGAAAGATACAAAATGGATGGAATATCGCGACAGTGTTCTGCCGTACGATAAACCAATGTCAATATACGAGGTTCATCTCGGTTCATGGATGCGCAATCCCGAAGACGGAAACAGGATGCTGACATATAATGAACTCGCTGATGAACTGATACCTTATATTAAGGAAATGGGGTTTAGCCATATAGAACTTCTTCCTGTGGCGGAGCATCCTTTTGACCCCTCATGGGGATATCAGATAACCGGATATTTCGCAGTCAACAGCCGGCATGGTAAACCCGAAGATTTTAAATATTTTGTTGATCAGTGCCACCTTAACGGTATAGGCGTATTAATCGATTGGGTGCCGGGTCATTTTCCTAAAGACGCCCACGGGCTGGCTAACTTTGACGGCTCATGTTTATACGAGCATTCCGATCCGAGAGAAGGAGAACATATCGACTGGGGTACCCTTATTTTTAATTACGGCAGAAACGAAGTTAAAAATTTTCTTATCGCAAACGCATTGTTCTGGCTTGACGAATATCATATTGACGGATTACGAGTTGATGCGGTTGCATCTATGCTTTATCGTGATTATTCCAGACAAGAAGGCGAATGGATACCAAACAAATACGGCGGAAGAGAAAATTTAGAAGCCATAGGGTTTTTAAAACACCTTAATAATGTTGTCTACGGTTACCATCCTGGCACTTTGACTATAGCTGAAGAATCAACATCATGGCCTGGAGTGTCCAAACCAACACATCTGGGCGGCTTAGGGTTCGCTTTAAAATGGAATATGGGCTGGATGAACGATATACTCACTTATTTTTCAAAAGACCCTATCCATCGTAAATATCATCATAATTTATTAACTTTCGCTTTATTATACGCGTTTCACGAAAATTTCATATTAGTCCTTTCGCATGACGAAGTTGTTCACGGCAAACGTTCGCTTCTCAACAAAATGCCAGGCGATATGTGGCAAAAATTCGCTAACCTCCGATTATTGTACGGCTATATGTTTGGACAGCCCGGAAAAAAACTTTTGTTTATGGGCTCCGATATAGCACAATGGGACGAATGGCAGGAAGATAAAAGTCTTGATTGGCATCTTCTTGATTACGAACCTCATCAAAAATTACAAAAATATTTAAAATCATTACTTCATTTGTATAAAAACGAACCGGCATTCTACGAGGTAGATTTTGACTATTGCGGGTTTGAATGGATTGATTTTCAGGATATGGACAATTGCGTTATATCGTTTATTAGATATGCTAAGGACAGAAATGATTTTCTTGTGTTTGTATATAATTTTACGCCTGTCCCCCGTACTGATTACCGTATAGGTGTACCTAAAGGCGGTTATTACCGTAAACTTTTAAACAGCGATTCCGAATCTTTCGGCGGCAGCAATATAGGTAATTCGGGCGGTGTTACGGCTGATAATTTGCCGTGGCAAGGCAAAAATTATTCTATTAAACTAGATATTCCGCCGCTAAGCGCGTCTGTTTTTAAAGTTCAACTGTAACTTTAAGGCGCTATAATTTATCTGAGAAAAAAATCAATGTTTGAGGATTTATTTTACTAATCCGACGATAGTAGTTACGATAGTCTCAATACCTAATATTTTCAGATAAAAGCAGATAAAACCTGATTTTGATAATCACCGGTTTCAGCGTTATAGGGAGCGGGGTATGAATTTTTCTATCTTGCTCGTTGCTGTAGTATCGGTAATTTTGGTTATTGTGCCTGAATACTTATTTTATAATTAATGCGGACAGCTTACGCGAATTAAGCAATATTTCGTTTAAGCTGTCTTTTTGGTTTAGCGATAAAAAAATATTTTAATTGCATACATTTTATCAGGTTTGTTATCCTCTTAATATTACAAATAAGAATATAAATATATGTTGAGAACCATGAGAAAAATTTTCTTTTTTATAATTTTAATTTATTCCTTAACTGTTCTTTACGTTTTTCCCGCAGATAACGACTCGGTCGAAAACGATCAAACCAGCAAGCCTATAGAAAAAATTCTTTTTCAGAAAGCAAGCCATCTTTTTGATGAAGAAGATTACGGCAAAGCCTTGATTTTATATAACCAGCTAATAACCGAATATCCCAATTCATTTTTAAATACGCAGGCACATCAGCAGATTGAATCTATAATAAACGATCTTCTGCCTGAAATATCACCTGAAGCTAAATATAATAAACTTAACGCTGATTTTTCGGCGAAGAAAAAATTTTCTTTATATGAAAACGCTGTTTTCCTTTTAAATTCATATCCGTCAAAAAAATTTTTTAATATTATTTTAAAATTTATTGATCAATGTTTTTGGGAATCATCAATTCGATTCAATACGTCGTTTGTCGGTGAAGGAAATATTTTTTTAATATATGACGGACCGGCAATGAAAAACGGCGTGCGGGTACATAATTTTTCTTATGGCAGTAAAAAAATAACAGCTAAACTCGGGGATACGGTTTTATTTTACAAACTCATAGGTTACGATGATGTTTTAGAACAGGTTAAACTTGTACCCTTAGAAGACCTGCCCTACAAACTGCTTGAAAAAAACGACCGGCAATCTTTAAGGTATCTTGAAGCGAAAATACTTCATATCCATCTTGAACATTCTTTAACCGCACGTATATTTGTTGACGAACTGATAACCGACAGAGGAGTTCCTTTCTCAGGCTTATCAAGATATGATGAAGCGGATGATACTATCACTTTAGATTACCCTTTTATAAACATAAAACGCATTACGCTAAGTAAATCAAAAATTGAGTCCATTAATGAAGCGGATGTCAGAAAAGAAACTTGTGTGTTCCATAAAAAATTTTCATTGAGTTTATATTCCGATCCGTTTGCGGTATCGCGAGCGAGGATACAGTATTATATAAATACCAAACATTGGTTTGAGGCTGTTGGATTATATTTTTTATTATTAACCAAAAATAAAATTCCGCAGGGTTCAAGTTTATTCAGCGGCATCTATGGCATCCTCAAAGAAAAACATATGTCATCGACCTTGTCTGAACGGCTTATGGAAAAAGCTCTTTATTTGATAAAGCACGATTATTTCTTTTTAGGTTACAAACAACTATATTTATTAGCAAAAAAATATCCTACAGAACCTGTAGGGCTTGAAGCTCGAGCTCAACTTATAAAAAATGCCCACACGCCCAACGGCATATTTGTTGTTGAATCAATTAAGTCCGTACCTTTTCCTCTTACTTTTATGGGGTATAACAAAGCGAACTACAGTAACGAGCAATACCAGTTAAATTATGGCGGACGCTCGCATTTCGTCGGTCAAAATCAGGAACTCGCGGGATATAAAATGATAAAAAGCGAGGAAAAAGTAAGCGAAATTTTCAATCCGGCTTTAAACATTAATGAAAAAATAAACCTGAAATATTTAATTGT
>JAGGZS010000258.1 GCA_021161885.1 bacterium | reverse complement strand
TTTACAAAGAAAAATAAAACAGTACAATATAAATACAGCTGTATTTAAACAAATCAACAAAGTATAAATAAGTAAAATTATTATTTTAAACAAAGTTAAGATAGATAAATTTACCTAAATAAAACCGGTGGAAATGGCGAAAAATATATTATAAAAAGTATTTTACAACTATGGTGATATAAAATGTTTCAAAAAGATTCAACTTACATTAATTATATTATTGAAAATTTCACTAATATTACCCCCTTGTTCATCGACAACAATTATGTCAAAGAATACTGTGAGCTTTGCAAAGTCACAATGGGATTCGAGATTGACACAGTTCCTATTCCTGCAGAAAAGAAACATCTTGTTTTAAAAACACCCCAGCCGTTACTTTTAACCTGTCCCGTATGCCACAGTTTTAAAATATGGATTGTGCAGAATATTTTTTTAAGGGGAAATGACAACATAGGCTCAATCCAAAGGTACAGAATAATGTCTATCCCTAAGGAACAGCCTGATATACCCGAAATGCCCGGTAAACCGCATTATCTTAAAAAACTTTACATTGAAGGGGTGAAATGCCTTGAAGCAGGATGCCCAATAGCTGCGGCGGTTATCTTTAAAAGGGCAATTCATGTTTTAACGAGAGAACTGCTCGGCGCTACACCGGGTACCCTGATGAGCGAGTTCAGGTCAATCATCAATAAACGCAACAAATTAGGAGTTGTGCTTCATGAAACATTTAAAAACAACCCATATCTTGAAAAAGAATCATCTATTAGCGATACAAAAGATTCCATTCACGGGCATGATATCATATTATTTACAGACGAAGACGCATACACGCTCCATGAAATATTCGTGGAATTAATTGTTATGCTTTTTGTGCTTCCAAACTCTGTAAACCAAGCGCGGGAACATCTGCTTACCAAAAAATCGACTGAACGCGACCAACAGATATATTAAAAAATGCCGGCTATTTCTTTAGAACAAAAAGGACATTTTCCATCGACAATTTTATTGAAGAGAACATAATACCCGTATCTTTTTATAACTATTTTACCGCAGGACGGGCAGTAAGTATTCTCGGCAGGATGCCCGGGCGCGTTGCCGATATAAACATAATTCAACCCTTTTTCCATACAAATATCCCGACACCGTTGCAGAGTAAGAATTGGGGTTGAAGGCAAATTTTTTATTTTATACTGTGGATGAAACCTCGAAAAATGAACCGGAACGTCGTTGCCAAGTTCACCGGAAATAAAATTAGCCATCTCGGTTATTTCCTCTGGAGAATCGTTAAGGGTCGGTATGATAAGAACTACTATCTCAAGCCATTTGCCATATTTCTTAACTCTTTTTAATGATTCCAAAACAGGCTGAAGTGAGCCCGAACAAATATCCGTATAAAAAGATTCGGTAAACGATTTCAGGTCGATTTTCACGGCATCAAGCTGTTCAAGCAGTTGAAGCTGTGGTTTTTCATTAATAAAACCGTTAGTTATAATAATGCTTTTCACACCTTGTTCATTTCCTAACAGAGCGGTTTCATACATATACTCATAAAAAATAGTCGGTTCGCTGTACGTATATGCTATTGAAGGGCAATTACTTTTTTTTGCCTCGTTTACAATATCTATAGGGGTTATGTTTCTGCACATTATATCTTCAGGCCGAGCTTGGGATATTTGCCAGTTCTGGCAAAATTTGCAGTCGATATTACAACCGGGAGTAGCTACGGATAACGCTGTTGTTCCGGGTTTATAATGATAAAGAGGTTTTTTTTCTATCGGGTCTTTATGCAGGGCGCAAACTCTTGAATAAACAAGGGTTTTCAAACAGCCGTCTTCATTTTTCCTGACACCGCACATACCTCGCCCATCAGGGGGTATGATACATCTTCTCGGACATAACCCGCATCTAACCAAATTGTTATCTAATTTTTGGTAATGTCTTGCCTCTTTTTCATATACCGATTCTTTTTCACCGCTTTTTTCACCGGATTCGTCGGAATTGATGAATAAGCCGCCTGCTTTGTCGGTAGAGGCGAACAGCCCGTGCGCATCTAACAAGACAGAGGATACTCCCAGAGCGCAAACGCCCTTTAAACAATTTTCAATAAAACATCTTCTATAAATTTTTTTTTCAAATAGGTTCATATCAAAAAAAGTGTTATTCACTGTCTACATATTTTTATATATTTCGCCGATAAATTATCTGTTATTGAGTTCACAGTATTTCTTAAATTAAATTCCCCGTTACTGCTTGAATTTTCCGCTATAATCCCTTTACCCGATTTAGTTTCTATCATCCTTACGTCTATTTCAAACAGGCTGCCAAGATGCGCCACGCTTCCTATAACTAAATATTTGACTCCGAGAATCCGTCCAAGTTCAATCGCTGTATCTGCATCTACCGATCCGCTGATACTGAATTCCTGTTCCGTGAGAATTTTTTTTATCTGCGCCCTTTCTATAACCTCAAATATGTTTGTTTTTATAAAAGCGGTTGTTATCATTTCAGACACTGCTTCGCCGTATCCGGTAGTCGATCTTGCGACTGCGGTATCCCTAAAAGGAAGTATCGCAATTTTTTCTATCGGCAGTGAAGGCAAATTTTGGGCAGGTTCATCTTCTATGGTGCTGGGATTATATGTTGTTAGCGTTTGGTTAGGTTGAACCATGGTTTTTTGTTCATAATTTATTTTACCTATGTTTATTTTGCATTTATTTATCGCATCGCTTACCACACCTTTTAAAAACGGGTTCCAATCAGTATTAAGCACATTCTCAAGAGGAACGATCGCCCGCGGGTCGCCGATATTGCCGAGCGCTTCGGCAACCGTGCCTCTGACTGACGAATCAGGATGATGAAGTCTGCCTATTAAAGGTTCTACAGCTGATGGGTCGCTGATACGTCCAAGTGATCTGGCGGCTTCTATGAGAACATCTTCCTCTGAATCGTTAAGCGCCCGTATAAGCGCGTTAACAGCTCTCGGGTCATGGTAATTACCCAATGCTTTAGCCGAACTTTCCCGTTGGTCGTCGTCATAGCTTTCAAGCAGGGCGATATGGTCGTCAACTATATCGGAAAAAACAGTGTCCCTATCGATGATTAACAATGTTAGGGTTAGAAAAAAAACGGTTACAATTATTATGTTTTTCACTTTTTAACTCCTTTAAATATTTTCCTATTATTCATCGTATTATTTATGATACTTATTTATTAATAAAATATCGTAACAATTATACTTGATAATAAAACCTTAACAGTCAATAAGGTGAAAATAGAAATAAAACTTATGAATAAAAGAAATCTGTTTTTTTTATCAATAATATTCATTTTATTTTTTAAGGCGGACGCAGGT
>JAGGZS010000295.1 GCA_021161885.1 bacterium | reverse complement strand
TCAAATATCTTTGACTATAATATCTTGCGCATAAAGAAATTAAGGTTACCACCATTTCTTCGTAATTAGAACGTTTTGTAAACAAACCGCTTGGAAAAACGGATTATTTTTTTAATGTTTAATACTTTAAGATCAAGAATATTATTATTAGTCATATCAATTTTACTTCTTTGCGGATTAAGCATTTCATACCTTGTTCAGAAAGAATCAGTCAAAACTTTGTCCGCACTTGCCGACGAACAAGCCCTAAGTATATTAAATACAGTCATGCTGAACGTTGGGACAGAATACAAAAGTTTGCTTTTTTACAAAAAAATGGCGCTGGATATGAAAAAATCCGAGCGAAAAAACATTGTAAATATCGCGGTTAATATAATTAATGATTTTTATAAGAAATATAAAGATAACATCTTAACTGAAGATCAAGCAAAACAACGGGCAATAGACGCTATTAAGGCTATGCGTTACGGTAAAGAAGGCAGTGGTTATATTTGGATTCATGATACATCCTTGCCAATCCCTAATATGATAATGCATTCCGCGATACCCAAACTTGAAGGACATCCAATGGATTTACCCGTATATCAAAACGCATTAGGCAAATCTAATAAAAATCTTGGACAGGCAATCGTTGAAATTTGCCGAAAAAACGGACAGGGATACATCGAGTACCTATGGCCGAAACCAACCAAAGGCGGTCTTTCCCAGTCCCAAAAAAAGATATCTTATGTTGAGTTATTCAAGGGATGGAACTGGATAATCGGGTCAGGGGTTTATCTTGAAGATATAGAACTTGAATCAAAAAAGCGGATGAACGCCATAATTTCCGAACTGGACCATCTATGTTCCAACGTGAAGATTAGCGGCACAGGCTATTTTTTTATTTTTAACGGGAATAAAAAATTTATTATCCATCCATCCCTTGCCGGTAAAGACGGGAGCAGCCTGATTAATCCAGCCACTCATAAACCTATCATAGAAGAGCTCATAGGCATATCTAAAACCCCAAATAAATATTATGAATATATTTGGGATAAACCCGGACATGTTGGAGATTATAAATTCTGGAAACGGGCTTACATTGAGTATTTTGCGCCTTTAGATTGGTACATTGGAGCATCTGTTTATGTTGATGATTTCCAAACCGTATCACGGTCGTTTACTAAAAAAGTAATGGTTATTGCCGTTGTGCTTCTTATCCTCTCGCTATTTTTATCGATAGTGCTGTCGAAAAATTTAACCTATCCCTTATATAAATTGATGACTACAGTCAAGCAAGTTGAAAAAGGGGACATCCATTGTATTAAAGTGCCTATAACAGGTACCGTTGAGACGCGTAAATTAGGAAATATTCTTGATAAAATGATCCGGTCTATAAGTAACTCTATAAAAGAAAAGGACAAACTTATGCTCGACCTGAAACAAGCTCATGCTTGCCTTGAGGAAAAAGTAAAACAAAGAACCTATGAACTAAATATAACAAATGAACAGCTCAAACAAGAGATTACCGAACGAAAACTGGCGCAAGACACAATAAATGAACAATATAATTTCTTAATGATATTAATGAATACAATACCTACGCCTATTTTTTACAGCAATAATCAAGGAAAATATTTAGGCTGCAACAAAGCGTTTGCGGATTTTTTCCTGATCTCTAAAGAAAAAATAATCGGCAGGACGCTTTACGATATAACTAACAAGGAAACCGCACAGAAATATGAAGAAAAAGATAAGGAGCTCTTTGATAAACAAGGTAAACAGCAATACGAATGGACAATAACAACCAAAAACAAAAAAACACATAATGTAGTGTTTTATAAAGCGGCCTTTAACGATAAAAACGGCAACATTATGGGTTTAATAGGCTCTATACTTGATATCACTAAACTTAAACAAATTGAATATTCTCTAAGGAAAGCAAAAAGAAAAGCGGAAACCGCCAACTTGGCGAAAAGTATCTTTCTTGCAAATATGAGCCATGAACTCAGAACACCGCTAAACGCGATCTTGGGGTATTCGCAGTTTATGCGCGAAGATGTTTCTTTATCTGCCTCGCAGCAGGATAACATGAAGATAATTAATAAAAGCGGTGAACATCTTTTGGAATTAATAAATAAGGTATTGGAAATATCTAAAATTGAAACAAAACAAATATCTTTGCACATTACACCATTTAATTTACACGCTATGCTTAACGATATATGCTCTATGTTCCGATTAAAAATTGAGCGAAAAGGGCTGCGTTTTAATGTCATCGGCATAAAAAAAATACCGCAATTGGTAAAAACCGATAAAATCAGGTTTCAGCAAGTATTAATAAATTTATTGGGTAATGCAGTTAAATTTACCCATACTGGGGAAATAACATTGCGAGTGAATGTAACACATAACGCGCCTGAGAGCAAAACAATGCTTGTTGTTGAAGTAAAGGATACCGGAGTAGGCATAGCCCAGAATGAATACCATAAGGTATTTGAGTATTTTGAGCAAACTCAAAGCGGTAGGGGCAGTAAAAGCGGCACAGGGTTAGGACTTGCCATAAGCAGAGATTATATCCGTCTGATGGGAGGGGATATAACCGTAACAAGCATGCCCGCTAAAGGCAGTGAATTTAAGTTTGATATTAACATAATAGAAATTCAGGAATCCGACTTTCACACTGATAAATTAAAATATCGCCATGTCATCGGCTTGAAACCGAATCAGGATATACCCCGCATAATGGTAGTTGAAGATAACAAAGAAAACCGTAAACTGCTTGTGAAAATTCTTAAAAAAGTCGGGTTCAAAGTACGGGAAGCATCAAACGGCAAAGAAGCTGTCGAATTGTCAAAAACGTGGAAACCGCATTTTATATGGATGGATATCAGAATGCCTGAATTTGACGGGATACAAACCGCTAAAAACATCCGAAAGACCAAAGAAGCTAAATCATCTGTCATCGCAGCGCTTACAGCCCACGCTTTGCAGGAAGAAAAAAACGATATTTTAGCTTCAGGATTTGATGACTTTTTATCAAAACCTTACAAAATAAATAAAATTTTTGAAATATTGAAAAAACATCTTAATATAAAATATATTTATAATGACGAATCCGCCCAAGAAATATCCGCCCAAGAAATTACTGAAATAAATATTGAAGAATTTAAAAAGTTACCAAAGGATTTGATAAGCCGACTGAGGCAAGCCGTACTTGAACTCGATACAGCACTAACAGTATCGCTTATAAACAAGGTTGGCAGTAAAAACAAAAATGTTGCCAACATATTTAAAGCTTATGCGGAAAAATTTGACTACTCATCATTACTGCAGCTGCTTGAAGATAAATAAAGGAGATTTGCAATGGCAGATATAAACAGCAATAAAAACTTAAAAGAAATTCTCGTTGTTGACGATTCTCTGGAGAATTTAGAGCTGCTTGTACGTATTTTGAGCGATAATGGATACCGCGTGCGCCCCGCATCTACCGGAAATCTTGCACTTCGGTCTATAAACGAAAAAAAACCTGATTTGATCCTACTTGATGTAAAATTGCCCGATATAGACGGTTACGAAGTTTGCCGCCGTATACGCACTAATAAACAATTCCTTAATATTCCTATTATATTTATCAGCGCCCTTGGTGAAACTACCAAAAAAATTGAAGGATTTACCGCAGGCGGAGTTGATTATATAACCAAACCTTTTGAAGCCAAAGAAGTATTAGCGCGCATAAAAACCCATCTGCGCCTTGAGGCTTTAACCTATAAACTGGAACAAAAAGTTCATGAACGGACGCAAGAATTGGAAATACGCACCGCCGAAATGGAACGCTTTGTTTACTCAGTCTCTCATGATTTAAAAGCCCCGCTTGTTACCATAGAAGGATTTTTATCCTATCTAAAACAAGAAATGGGAGTGTTGCGAAATAAAATCATATAAAAAAGAGTGTTAAATTTGTTATAATG
>JAGGZS010000086.1 GCA_021161885.1 bacterium | reverse complement strand
CATTATAACAAATTTAACACTCTTTTTTATATGATTTTATTTCGCAACACTCCCTTAAAGTTTCCCCAGTTTAAAGTTACGGTATCGTTATCGTTAAAAGTAATTGATGTAATGTTTTTTTTTGTGATGGTAAAGAACCTGCTCGACCAGTTATCCGACCAGTCGCTGGTACGTCGCTGATACTGATATTTTGCCCTGATTTGCCATAGATAAGTTGTGCCTTCCTCAAAAAGTTCTGCTGGATTAAGGATAGTTACATTAGACCTTGTTAAATCGGATTGTGAATATACAAGGCTGTTGCCTGCGGAGCCAATACTGTAAATTTCTATTTCATAAATGTAGTCGCTTACAAAAATTTCTTCAGGGTTACCATATCTGTTGTACTGAATGTATGGAGATAATTTTATTTCCCACGAAAATTCAGGTGATTGAACCCAGTTATCCATTATGATATTGCCTTTCGGATAAATTAGCGGGGGTATATATTCATCAACAATTTCAGCATAGATGTATTTGTCATATTCCTTATTGCCCGCGTTATCTTCGCTCCAATACCTTATGTTATAATTACCGGCTTCATTTAAAGTAACTGAAGTAGATTCGACAGGGGGCTCTTCTTCAGAGTTATAGTCGTAAGTTTTTGTTTTGCCGTAATAAGTAACAGCGCGCCAAGTTGTTTTTATACCGCTTAAGTTATCTGTCGGCGTAAAGGTGATTGTAAGAGGGGCGTATTTTACGGTATAATAATCTGTACCGTCAGGGTTATCGCCTGTATCATAATCATCCGCGGTATCGGGCATGGTTGTATCAATAAGCGCGGATAAAGTTTTATGTGATTCTTCGTTATTGGCGTTATCTATGCTCCAGTATTGAATATTGTAAACGCCTTCTTCTAATTGAATGGAAGTTCCTGTTTGGGCATCGTTATCCAATATTTTGTATTTTGTTTCTTTAATGCCGTTGATATTATCGGCGGCACTTAGTGTGATTGTAACATTATGGTTTATCCATTGCCCATCGTTGTCAAAATTGTGCACTGTAACTGGTGCAGTGGTATCATTATTGTAGATGAGCATAAAAGAAATCGGTTCAGACCAGCTGGTTGAATATTGCCCGTTTAGAGAACCTTGAATTTTCCAGTTATAATTTATTCCGAAATGCAGATTGTTTTCATTTTGCGGTAATATCCAATGTGAACCGGATATACCCGATTCTGTAATTACCGTATTGCCGTCGGCTGTTTTAGCAGCCTGTAAACTATATTCATAAGGAGATGATGTGGCTTGCCATTGAAACTCGTTAAAATCGGTAATATTTTCAATAAATAAGTCGCCTGAAGGCGATATGCACACCGGTTTGATTAAAACCTGAAAATCAGAAGGCCCCTGCCATGATTCGTTGTCGGATTCGGCGCTTATGCCCCTGATATACCATTGGTAAGCGTTGCCATCGCAAAGGGATTTGTCGTTGTCAGGTAATGTCCATGATGAAGCGGTAAGACCGTGTTGGAGAACAATGATATTATCGTTATCCGAATAAGTTATTTTTATCTCAAAAGAGTTATAGTTTGCGTTGTCACTGTGCCATTGGAACTGGGGATGAGTTGTCTCAATATGACCGGAAGGCGCAATTTGCTGAGTTGATACGGCAGGATGAACCGTAACTATTTTTTCTACAGCAGTTGACCATCGCCCTGTATCATCTTTCACCTGAAAAGATATTGTATGGGTTCCTTCAGAGAGCAAATATGTTGTGAACGAACTTTGTGCGCTTAAAAAACCGTCGATATCGGAAGTCCATAGATAATCTACGATTTGCCCGTTATTTATGCTGGCTATGCCTGAGAAATCCATTTTTTCACCGCGGGTAGCTTCATTGAAATTTGAGGTTATTTGAGCGATTGGAATATCGATGCTTAAAGTCGGGTCGCCAAGAACGGTCATTCCGTAAGACCAGCTTATGTTATGTGTGTATCCTAATGAATGATAATTGAACCAGTACTTGAATGCTTCACCGATATTTTTTCTTAATCCGATTTTTAATCTGGGATGGTAATTGTTGTATCCCAGCATTCCGCCTACTTTTGTGGAGCCGACAGCCGCAAGCCCTCCGCGGTTTGGGGTAAAAATGTAATGGCCTCCCATATAGTTGGTAGTTGTGTATTTACAGTTACTGCACGCGTACAGGCTGTAAAAGAAAGTCGTGGGGTCTATGCCCGGCAGGGAAACAGAGCTTAACCTGCCGGAACTGAACGCATGATAAGTTGTTGATGAATGGACACTCACATGGACGTATTCGTAATAGCCGGTAAGCGCGGATGTATAAATGTTTTTAATATTTCCTTCGGTGATTACGGTTACGTCGGAATAAACTTGGTTAAGATAAAGGTCGTCCCAGTTGTCCCAGTCTCTTTCATGAGCCAAAAAAGCCCTGTGCGTCGATGTAAGCTGTCCTGTTCTGTATAAATGGTTTTTTGTAAGATAATTTCGTATAAGCCCTACTTCATCCATTGTTGCGCTGTTGATGGTTGATGAAGTCAGCCTGCCTAACCAGATTTCCGGTTTATAGTCGCCTGACCCCGGGGTATGTAAATCGTATCGTCCGTTGCCGTCTGAATCTATCCAGTCGCCGTCCAAGTCCATATAGTACAAGTCGCAGGGGAATGATGCGTAACTGCCGTTACCGTAATCACTGTCTATCTCAAATGTTACTACGGGCAGGTCGCCTATAAAAATTGCGCCTTCTATGTTATCGGGAAGTTTTGACTGCAGATAAGCGTAAAGGTCGGTATGGGATACATTTTCCACAGTGATTAGATTAACCCTGTATTTTTGTTCAGATTCAATATCTTTAATAAAACGGTTAAGTTCTGGGAATGAGTCAAGCGCTTCATATACATCTGTTTCTACAGCTATTACCAGCAAAGGAAAATTTTCCCTGTCAGCGGTGGTGTAAATATTTTGTATGGCGGCTTGTGCTGAGACGGTAAATGCGGCGCTCAGGCAAACAAGAAGGAAAAATTTTTTCAGCCAAAAAGGTTTATTCATTACGGCTCTCTATTTTTTTTATAGCCTCGTTTACGATTTTTATCGATTCTTTCCATTTATATTTTACTATATTATTTGACGGTTCGCTATTTAAAAGATTTTTTTTATAAGATAATAACGTCGCAAGCGATCTTTTATTGCCCATCTCTCCGATAGAAAAAACCATCTGGTTTTTTATGAATTGGTCTACAGAGTCAGCCTTTATTTGTTCGCAGAAGCGGGGCACGCATTTTTCGTATTTTATTTTTGTTATTGATTCGATAGTTTCGGTAACAACCCGTTCGTCCGGGTCGGTGAGCTTATCCATCAAAAATTGTCCTGCTTCTTTCACGCCAAGGCGGCCGAGCGCCATAGCGGATTTATAACGCACACCAGCGTTAGAGTCGCTTAATGCGTCAATTAGAATATTCAGAGCGGAAGGATCGCCTATTTTGCCTATGGCGTCTATGATGTTGCGTTTCAGGTAATTGTTATCCTGTTTTTCAAATTCTTCTATAAGATAAGAAAGCGCGCTGTTTGATTTTATTTCTCCAAGTGAATGGATTAAAATCCCTTTTTCCCCGACTGAAATTTCTTTGTTTTCGCATTTTTCGATGATAGGCTTAACTAAACTGCCGCCTCTGATAATAATCTTTTTTAATGATTTTTGCCGGGTGGCAATGGCAGGGCTTAATAAATCGCCGATTAATCGGTCTCTTGTGCCGGAGGATTCTTGGACGGCGCTGTAACAGTTTAATAAAGAAAAATTTTCATTAGTTATGGCAGAGGTGTTTTTTATGATATTTTTTACTTCGTCAATGTATAACCCTGCATTAACCGAAAGCATAAGGCTTACTGCACCAGATACAAAAGCGGTAGATGCGTAACTATCGCTTGCGGTTATGTATCTGTTATTACTTGAACTGGTATTATCTGAAGGATATTTTTTTGTTGATAAAGAAACGATTTTTTTATCTGGCGCGAAAATGTTTGTTTTATTGTTATCGGGAAAATTTTGATCCAAGCTGTTTAGTTGTCCGACTGAAATAATGTTATTGTATTTTGAAAACAGGAAATTTTTGCCGGCAAAATTTGTTTTGTTAGAAAAATTTGTTGATATAATAATTATACATCCTGTTTCGTAGGTATAATTAAGAATAGCTCTTAAAATGTAAGATTTTTTTATTTTGTTATCAATACTTATATTAATTATATCCGCGCCGTTGTTTACCGCGTAATAAATCCCTTGGCAAAGCGCGCTAAGATTACTTACGCCGTTTTTTGATGATATTTTGACCGGCATAATAGGGGAGTAACGGTTTAATCCTTGAAAATTTAAGTTATCGGCTGGCAGAGCTCCTATTAATGCGGCGATAAAGGTGCCGTGCCCGTAGGTGTCGGTTATATAGTTAGAAAAATTTTGAAAACTGTATCCGTTTATGTCGTCGATAAAACCGTTTGAGTCGTCATCTATTGCGTTTAGTTTTTCTTTTTTGTTTACCCATAAGCGGTAAAAAAATGCCGGATGCGTTGTGTCTATACCGCTGTCGAGTATGGCAATAATTATACTGGGGCTGCCTGAAGAAATTTTTTCTATCTTTTCGGCGTTTATGAGTTTTAAGTTTTTCGCGTAATTATTTTCTATCGTTGTCTTATCTGGTTTTTTGTTTGGCGCATTTTGTAGAGGTAAAGGGAAGTAAACAGGCTGGTTCGGTTCAGCGGATAAAATATCCGGCATATTTTTGTAATCATCAATAATATTTTTTATGATTGTATTTTTAGGGAAAGTAATCAGATAAAAATTTTTGAACGGATGTTTTCGTTCGGGAAAAGATACATTAGCCGCACGCATAGACCGCTGGAGATATTTTGTTTTTACATCGTCAATGCGGGGTATATATAGAAAAATCTTTTTTATGGAAACAGCGTTGTGTCTTTTATTTATTAAAGCGATATCATCGGGGAAAACAATATTCGCGCCGTTTGATTTAACCGCTGTGTTGTTTTTCAGCTGAATAATAATCCGGTTGTTTTTATATTGGATATCAGTGCTTGCTGACGCAGCTGACGCAATAGAGACGAAAAAAAATAGTCCGAATGTGATGATAATCGATCGGGTAAAAAAATTTGTATTCATAAGAATCTGTCTGCCTTATTATATATAATAAATAGTCGACCTGCTTAAATATAACACAAGTTTGTGTGTTATTCATACAAAGGTTGATAAATCGAACTAAAAAAAATTTAAAAAATAGGTAATGAATGAATAACAAAAGAGCATCGGGCTTTAAATTTATGACTTTGCCATATGGATTAGGGCTTTTTATTTTTTTATTGTTGTTTATTGTATCGTTGTTTCCGCTTATGGGTATAGATGAGGGGGTATGGAGTTATATAGGCACTGCGTGGGGCAAATTCGAGATACCGCCGTTAAAAGGGGCGTTGGACGATAAAACACAGGGTATTCATATTATTTACGCCGTATCCAATTTGTTGTTCGGGGTAAATGTGTGGTTTGCCAGATTATTGGGATGTATGGCGTTGACGTGGTCATCATTTATTATTTATTCGATTTGTTTAAAACTGCGCAATTATTTTGCCGGCATAACGGCAATGCTTGTTTTCGGGCTGGCTATGGCATGGAGGTCTGTTGACGGTGCATATACTGCCCAGACAGAATCGTTTATGGTGCTGTTTAACCTGCTGGCGATAAAAATGATTGTTGATATCTATTGGGAACAGCCGAAAAGATTTTTTTATAAATTGTTTTTATGCGGTTTTTTTATCGGGTGCGCTTTAAGTTTTAAACAGACAGCTCTTTTCAGCGCGGCTGCCGTAGTAATAATTTATTATCTGGTTAATAGAAATTTCAAATTAGGCAATAGAAATTTTTTATTCGGTTTATTGTTTATAAGTTTAGGCTGCATAACATCGTTGATTTTATTTTATATCCCGTTATTGCTTAGCGCAGTAAGTGTTATGGATTATTTTTGCGCGGCGTGGCTTAATATTTTGTCTATGTTTGCCTCGCAAAGCGGGTCAGCGGCATCTACGGCAGTAAGAATCAACGGGTTTTCTATAGCTTGGGGCACAGGTAAGATTGTACTGTTTTACCCGTTAATAATACTGTTTTTTATTTATCGCCTAAAATTAAAAAATGAACAGAAATTTTTTCTTTTTTACGGATTGTTAATCTGGCAGTTTTTTGATTTTTTATCGGTAAACGCTGTAGGATATTACTGGAGCCATCAGTTTAAACAAATAATTCCTTCGTTTGCCGTGATATCAGGATTAAGTTTGAGCGGTTTATTAGAAAAATCAACCCGTAATCCGCAAAAAACAAACCGAAATTTTTATTTCCTTTTGGTAATAATAACGCTTTTATGGTTTCCTTACGGCACTGTTGCCGACAGATTTAATCAGGAAAGAACCGATGATTTCAGAAAACTCGGTAACCTTATCGAAAAAAATACTCAAAGCGATGATTACGTTTATGTTTTTGCCACCCTTAATTACGGTTACGGGATGATAGTACAGGCTTATTCCCAAAGAAAAAGCCCGACACGATATTTTGCCCCGTTCTCGCTTGGGTTGAACGGTGCGGCAGAAAAAATATCTAATGATATTATAAAAAAAAATACAAGGCTGGTTGTTGTGCCGTCGGCGATAAAAAACAGGCTGCCCCAACCGATACGGGCAAAGATATCAGAATATTATGT
>JAGGZS010000171.1 GCA_021161885.1 bacterium | reverse complement strand
GTTTAATTTCTTTCTTATTTAATTTTTTTTCTTCCTTAAGACGTTGTTTTAATTTTAATGCTTCTTGTTTTATGCGCAAAGCGTTTTCTTTAATTTTAAGTTTTGCTTTTTCTTGTTTTTCATCATTTAAGTAGTCGCTGTATTTTTTTTCGTTAATATCTTCAGTTTCATCTAAGTTATGCAGAAATTCTCTGCTGACCACTCCTGTGTGAAGAGTGTCATTTTTCATATCTTTTTCCGGAGGAATTATATAAGGAGTTAAAAAGGTGAGCAGTTCCTGTTGGCGCATAGAAGTGCGTGTGCTTCTAAACGGTATCCCTAATATAGGTATACTGCCTAAAATAGGTAATTTATCTATTTCTTTAATTCGTCTTTCGTCAATCAGTCCTCCCAGCACTAATGTAGTGCCGTTTTTAACAACAACTGTTGTTTCAAGCTGGGATGTTTGAACCACGGGAATTTGGTTTGACTGTGAAGTAATAACGAATCTTGAAACTTGGCTTACTTCAGGTTTAACTTTCATTGTTACATAATCGTCGTCATTTATTGTAGGGGTTACACTTAACAAGACACCTACGTCTATAAACTGAATATCTTCCGCTATGGTATCTGTACTGCTGTTTTTTGTTGTAGAACTTGTTACAAAAGGTTCATCAGTACCTACTTGAATTTGTGCTTCTTCATTATTCATTACTGTAATTCGTGGTTCTGATAAAATTTTAGTTTTGCCGAGCCTTTTAAGCAGCCGCATAACTATCTGGAAATCATCGGGGTTGCCAAAACTGAATGTAAACCCGGTACCGCCTCCGGAGGTGCCATTTGTTCCTATAATATTACCCACACCTACGTTTCCGGCGGAATCAATTTCACCGGGAGCAGGAAAGGTTTGTTCTCCGCCCGTAGAGGCTCCGAACTGTTCTTCAAGCGCGCCTATAAGTGTTGATTCAAAAGTTTGCGAGTAATCGAATCCCATAGCAAAATCATCGGATAAAATAACACTTATCATTTTGCAGTCGATGAGAACCTGCCTGTGTTGCGTGTCTAAACTTTTAATAACTTTTATTATATCGTTTATTTTATCGGGGTAATCTGTTATAACCAGAGAATTTGTGCGTTTATCGCTTATTACGATGCCGACCTCTTTTGTCAGAAGCTCTTTGATTTTAGGTTCTACGTCTTCGTATGAAGCATAGTTTAGAACAACAGTGCGGGTTTCGGTATAAGGTTTTTTATCATATTCTTTAATAATGGTTTCCAGAAAATCCAGCGATTCTTTTGTATCCGTGATAATAATTTTGTTGGTTAATATATCGCCTTGAATGATCCCTTTTTTGGTGATTATATCTTTCGCGATATCCTCTATTATGTCCGGGTTTGTATATTTAAGCTGATAAACGCGTGTCTGAACCTGAACGTCCAGTTCCTTAATCAGATTTTCTATTTCCCGCATAGCGTCGGGTGTTTCTACAACGACAAGCGTATTGGTTCTTTCATCGGTAATAAGTTTTGATTTGGAACTTTTTATGCTCGATACAGCTCGGTTTATGTCTTCAACATTAGCGTATTTCAGTTTAAAAATTTTTGTTTCGGTTGTATCCTGAAAAGGTACTCCGTATATGTTTTCATATTCCTTTTCGGTCATAACTTTTAAAATATCTTTATCTTGTATATATGCCAACTTATTTATTTCAAGGATAATACGCAGTGCGTCCCAAACGTTTACATCTTCAAGGAATATTGTAGTGTTGCCCCGCACGCTAGGGCCGGCGACTATATTAATTCCGCCGGTCTGGGATAAAATTTTAAGTACGTCAACAATATTGATATTCCTTAATTCCAGAGATATTTTTTGGCTGTCTTTTTCAGTTGATTTATTCTTAAGCAATTTTTTAGATTCACTGCCGGTCATCATCTGCTTGCGCGATTCGTTCATATAATCCATACCCCGCTGAGCGCGGCTTGGCTGAGTGCGGGCAGGCTGACCGCGGGCAGGCATGGGCTGGGCGGTTACACTGCAAATTGTTACAGCGATTAATATGAATACTGAAAACAGAGTTGTGCTTAACAAAAAATATTTTCCGGACTGCATAATTATTTATCTCCTTAAAACGTCATTTCCTGTGTTTGATCTTCATATTCGAGTATAACTTTACCTCTTAAAATCTTTTTTATCCTGACAGAATCGGTTAGCATTTCGTTATTGCCGAGAAACATAGTTTTATTTTCTTTTTTATTAAAAATAATTGCCTGAGGCGGACCTATATCGTAAACAATACCCTGCAGGACAAAATGGCGGGTTAAAGTTTCTATTTTAACCTTTGGTTTTTCAGGCTCTTTTCTCTTTGGCTCAGGCGGTTTTGGAGGAGGCGGAGGTTTTACAAGTTTAAACAGTTGTTTTCTTGATATTTGTTCCGCAAAATAAGGAAACGGTTTGGGCAGTTTTATATCTTCTTCAGGCGCAGGAGACTCTGAGCCTACCTGTTCGGTTCGTAAAATATCGGGCACAATGTATTCCCTTAATGATATATTACGCACATGCCATACGGTGGTTCCAATACTTAATATCAAAATGACCAGCAGCATCCAGCATATTATTCCAAAACCTGAAACTATAAACCTTAAAGTGTGTATAAACATGTTTACGCTTGGTTTTGCGTGTTTATCTTGTTTGTCTGCTTGAGGCGCAGGTTGTGGCTGTGCCTGTAATTTATCTTGCGGCCGCGCGGGTTTTGCCTTTGCTTGTGTTTGTGTTTTTTTAGCGGTTGACGCGATTTTTTGTGTTGAAGATACCTTTGCTGTTTTTTTATCCGGCTCAGATTTTATTTCAGGAATAACGGTTTGTTTTTTTTCTATTGATGATTTGAAGATTTTCAGGTTTTTGTCTTGCGCTAACTTTTTTCTTATTTGCTTATCAATAGGCGATGCTTCAGCAGACTGAACCGGTTTTGCCGCATCTGTTTTTTTATCGTTACCATCACCTTTATTATTTTTATTTGCGCTGTTGTTTTTTCCTGTTTTTGGAGCGGATATTTTTTTGCTACCCTTTTTCGCGTCTTTATCGCCTGATGTTGTTTCCGGTTTGATAGGCGTTATTTTATCATCGCCTTTTATGAGGCGCAGTAATTTTTCTTCCGGCGAAAGTTCTTCGGGCATACCTATAAGACCTCATTGGTTATTAAATACTGAATAAGAGATTCGTCAATTTCCGATTTATCGAGCATAATAGCATGCTCCATAGCATTATGGCATAAATGAATTATACGGCGGGGATATCCTTGTGTCGCCTGATAAACCAGCCGTTGCGCGCCGTGAGTAAATATTTGTTTATTTCCGTTTAAGCCAGCCTGTCCGAGCCGATACTTTATCATTTCGCAGCTTTCCTGTTCATCAAGCGGATTAAGTATATATTTCAGGCAAATCCTGTCCATAAAATTATGTATTCTTTTTATTTTCGGCAAAAGTTCCATCTGGGCGAAAATAACAAGCTGAAGCAGTTTGTATTCGTTTGTTTCGTAATTAAGAAAAATCCTTAATATTTCAAGAAACGAGGGGGTCAGTTTTTGCCCTTCATCTATTATAAGCACAATAGTTTTGTTTTCCTCAACACCCTTTTTAAACAGGTACTGTTCAATAGCTTCACGATAATCAAGTGTAGATCGGAACCTTGGTTTAACCTTGAACATTCTTGTAAGCGAGGAGAGAAATTGAAACTCAGACCGATACTCGGGGTCAAGCACTATATGAAAAATATAGTTGTCGTCTCCGCTGAAATTTTGCAGTAAAGCTCGGCTTAATGTGGTTTTTCCGGTACCTACATCGCCTAAAATAACCATCAAGCCCCTTCGCAGGCGAATGGCTATCTCTAACCGCTGCAGCGCGGAGATATGTGAAAGCGACCTGTAAAGAAACCGCGGGTCAGGGCTAGTTGAAAAAGGTTCTTTATCAAGCTGAAAATACCGGTAATAACTCATTATTGTTCTCCGGAATTTTTTTTATTTATAATATTTTGTATTTGTTTAAGCGGTTTGCCTTGTTCACGATAATGACGTATTAATTTTAATTTATTAACAGTTGTATCGTTAAAATACCTAAAATTTGTGCAGGGACTTCTGCCGAACTCTGATATTAAACCTATTTTCAGATAATATTTAATTGTGTAAACCGATAAACCGGTACTTCGGGATAAATCTTTCAACAAATAAACAATTTTCATTTCTACTCTCTAAGTAAAGAGTAAATTTAGCATACCGTTTAAACAAAGGTCAATAGAATAACTTAATAAATTTGAATATCCACGTTTTTTATTCATAACGGTAAAAAACAAGCTGCCATAGAGGTTTAACGAATATTAAATTTCGGTTAAAATCGTGGGCAAACAGGTATATTCCCTTTTTTGCTAAACTGTTATGTAAGAGATCATTGTGTATGTTTGAGTGTTTGCGTTGGTAACTTTGGCTGTTCAGCCTTGAATAAATCTAAAAAATAATGATGGTTTTAGGGAATTGCACTCATAATTACAAATCGAAAAATATAGCTGTTGAGGGCACGGGCGAGTTAAAAACAGTAACAATTTTTCAAATAACGATTAGCTTATAAAAACCGTTTTTTAATGGCGGAGAGGGAGGGATTTGAACCCTCGGTAAGGGTCTGAACCCCTACGACGGATTAGCAATCCGTTGCCTTCAGCCACTCAGCCACCTCTCCGTGCCTTACTGTTTTTACGCTTATTCATATACAACGGAGGGGGTGGGATTCGAACCCACGGAACCTTTCGGTTCGCTGGTTTTCAAGACCAGTGCGTTCAACCGCTCTGCCACCCCTCCTTATATACAACTAAGAAGGTTTATTTATAATATTCTGCTAAATTTTCATAGAAAAAAAATAGTTACCGCCAAAAATTCAACAAATTAATAATACATTTTTTTTTTTTTTAAAGCAAGCAAAAAAGATATTTGTAGGGACAAAATGATAATGTCCCTTTCGAACAAAGTGAAAATTTCCCACTGATGGTGAATTTATAGGGTAAAAAAACTGAACAAATTTATCGGAGAAAAATGGAAGAGACAATCATAATGAGCAATAAGGAACTCAATAGGTTAGAACCAATCCATCAGGCATTATCGGGACAGATTAGCCAGAGCACAGCATCACGGATACTCGCTTTGAGTTAGCGGCAGAGCAAAAAAATCGTAAAACGCATCAAAGACTATGGCGACAAAGGAATTATTCAATATCTGCATAACACAATAGGTATTC
>JAGGZS010000196.1 GCA_021161885.1 bacterium | reverse complement strand
GAAGAATTCCTCTTAAAGGGGAAATGGATTATAATATAGCTTTGATTTTTGATAATTTGCGGGAATTGCAAAATTCCAGATTGAATTCTTCTAAAGCGACAATTAATGAACTTGTGGCGACATTTATAAACGGGGCGTTATTACAGAAAAAATTAATGAATGAGGCATTGAAAAAACAATATTTTGATGTCCTGATAAACGCCCTATCCGCTGGTGAACTTGATAAGGCGAATTTTATTTTGGATAAATTAAAGTCCCGCTCCTTTGACGCAAGGATTTTAGACGGGCAGTCCGTTGATAATGTTGTTAAGACTCTGATGGAAAAAATTGGACAGATAGACAAATTATCTATTCAGGAACAGATGAACATAATGTCCTTTTTAGTTGAACTGAGCAGTGTTGCGGCTATTGATTTTACATCTTTGGATAAATTGGAAAAACCGTTAAAACAGTTGGCGGAAAGTATTATTAATAATTCCCAAACCGATTTTGTTACAAAAATGAATGTTATATCAAAGATGCGTGAGTTTTACAGCAGCATTGGTCTTGAATCGGATAACGCTTATATTCAATCGCTTGAAGCTTTAATTAAAGGCGCTGACCAGAAAAAATATATGATAGGAAGAATTGACGCTCAATTGGATATTATATCCGATTATGACGAAAATATCGATAAGTCTACTCGAATTACTCAGAAAGCCGCCTTGAAAGATAGAATTTTTGATATTGAAACCGCTTCAGATATTAGCCCTGATATGCAGTCGATTCTTATAACCGCTTTGATTAGAATTTACAGAAACGCTAACCTGAATGAAGATGAACAAAATCAGCTTGCCGATAACTTAATGGCTCTATATCAGTCTGTCAATTCTTTAGAAAATTTAACTGGGCAGGAAAAAATGGTTTTGCTCAATTATGCGGCTAATTTAGTTAATCTTACTTTTTCAGAAAACCTTAAACCTGAATTACAGGATAATAGAATTTCTATAACCCAATTTAATGATTTAATGAATGCCATAATAAATTTAGCGGGAAATTACGGTGATGTTTTTGTGGAGGTTTTACAATATAAAGGCATTGAACTGGGTAAAAATTTGCCTAACCTTGCTGTTCGTCTCGCTAACGGCACAATACGAATAGATATCAGAGCATTAACTAACGGGCAGTTACTGCAAACTGTTTTATTGCGCCAAGTGTTAGCGCAAAGGTTTCAGCTGACCGATTCTTTAACCGATAAATTAATTCTCGATACTTTGGTTCTGGATTTTATCAATAAAGAGTTCGACACTAATACAGTTGCCGAAATAAATAATTTTATTTTATCCGATATTCTGGCTTCCTTATCCCAATTATCTGATTTTACTATTCTTAAAGAACAATTTGATTTAGCAAATGACCGCCAACAGCAGTTAGCAATTTTAATCGATTATCTTGTTAAACAGTCATATCGGGAAAAAGGTTTTACCGATTTGGAAATATCAAAAATTAAAGATGAAATAGCCCGAAAAGCCAATAAAATATTGTCTTTTGTCATTAGCAGAGTGAAAAATATTGATACTCATAAAGGCAGTTCTATTGAGTTTAAAGGCGCTAATGCTTTAATTGTTAAAAGAACAACAGACTCTGATATTGAAGTGAGGTTATCTGATGACCTTAGGGGGCGTATTTCAAAAAGTGATATTTTTTACGCAAGTTATGAAGCGTCATCTAATCAGGTAAGAATTTTGACTAAAGATAATCGTATTTTTGTTGTGGATGCATCTACAGGCGAGTTAGTCCTTGAAATAAAGTTTAATCAGGTGCTTGACGGAACCTCAATGGATATTTTAATTAATCGGCAAATAACAATGGCCGTTACCAAAGACAGAGCTAACGCAAAGATTGTAAGCGGTATGGCGTCTGGCAGAAAAATTAGTTTGGTTTCCAGAAGTTTGCCGATATTAAGTGTGCTTAAAGATTTATTCGCTGAAGAAAAAGCCGATTCACCGATCATTGCAGCTTTGTCTGATCTTGAATCCGGTAATATTGATGTTGTTGTGGTAGATACATTACCGGGCAAACTCGCGGACGGGAACGAATTTATCTCGGCTTATAAAGATATCAGGACAGGAAAAGGCACGATTTTTATTTCTAAAACCGCATGGGAAAAGCTTGACCCATATGCTCTTGAAGCGCGCGACCCAAAGGTAGATGCGCTCATGGCCGTTTTGTTGAAATCCGCTCTGTTAATCAACGGATATGATATATCCTCATTATATGATACTGCTGACTGGAGGTCTCAGAATAATTGGCTCACACTTAATGAACATTATAATGCCTTGTTTTTTCATGAGCTGTTGCTGGATGAACAAATGCGCCAGGCTATAGGCAGTGAAGTCGATAAGATGAATGAACGCATTGATGCTATTGAGCATGAAAGAGCACAACTTGCCCAAAAACTGCTGAGGAAGAAAGAGGAATTAAGGGCTAAAGCTAAGGAAAGAACCGGTGAAATACCAGCGATGGAATTTAGTTTAGGCGGCAGAACGGTTCAAATTGAACAATGGAACATTGAAGAAATCGACGGCAGAAAATTTATGTTTTTATCTTTAGGACAAGATATAGGCGATCAGGTGCTTATAGACCTTAATGCCATTACTGAAATGAAATTTAAAAATTTTGTTATCCGTAAAGTAGGCGACCAGATTCAAATATCTTATTCAAAAGGCGGACAGAAACAAACAGCTAATTTATTAACCGATATTAACGCCAATCCAAGAGGTGTTGCCATAACTTTTACAGATTCAAAAGGCAACATAGTAACTCAAGTTTACGATGTTCACGGTGAACTTGTCCACGAAATTACAAGAATTGTTTCTGCTGAATCTACAAGGGTTCCAGCTGGTTTTTCATTTGATGACGCAAAAGCGGAAATTAAAAAGTTAGAGCAATTGCCCGAAGAACAAAAAAGACAGGATCAAATCGATTTACTTAAACTTCAGTATATAAACGCGGTACTGGCAAAATACAACAGCTATATAGACAAGGCGGACGGTATTGATATATCCGGCATATACGATGATATGGTGAAAAAAGGTGTTTCTGCTGAACAAGTGGTTCAAAATCCGGCCGTTAAATCGATTAAATTGAGCACGATAATAATTGACAGCGTTAAATATCAAATTAAAGACGGAAAACTTGAACAATTCGATTTTGAAAATATTAATGCAGATGCTCTTGAGGATATCCCGTTATCTTATATTGAGGGAAACACCCTAATAGTTTTTGATTCCCAAGGAATACGTTATGAGTTTGCTTTGTCAAATTCTGAACAGGGTGCATCAACACAGTTTGAAGCAGGCCAGCTTATCAGTGTTTTAAATATGGCTGAATATAGAGTGTTGGAACAGTTGGGCATTGACCTTGATATATCTCAAGATTATAAAGATAAATATAATGAGGTCATCGATCGTTTCGATCAGGAAGTCAAACAGTTAGAAGACGATATCCGCCGTTATGAACGGCTCCAAAAAGAAGCTTTTAAAACTCAAGATGCCGCAACCGCTCAATTGACCGCTCAAAAATATTATATTGAAATACTAAAAAAACATATCCAGATAGCACATAAAAATCAGGAACGATTGCAAGCTCAGAAAGATTTTTTAGTTAAACAAACCAATATTGCCGCAACTCATTACAGAAAAGCTGTTGCTGAAAATCAGCCGGAAACAGTAATAGCCCAATATCTTGCCATCCAAAAAGCCTTTAGTTCACAACTGCAAGCAATTAATGAGCAGAATCAGAAATTGGATGAACGCATAAGGGAACTTCAGCAAACCCAAAGCGAAGCGGAAAAACAAAAAAAAGAACAGGGAGCAAAAAAGTTTGCTGAAGAAGGCAAACCTGTCCATACAAATAATAGCTATATCAATGATGAAATAAAAAAACATATAGATAATAATACATTACAAGAATTTTTGCTCCAGCTTGCGCAGGATGGGAATACATACAAATTAACACTTGATTCCGGCGAAATAATCTCCATAAATAAACAGGAGTTCAGGGAAAGATTATTGGATAAAGATATGTATAAACATTTGGTCGGTTTCTTAAAAGGATTTGATCTAAGTTCCAAACAGGATGTTGAAAAAATATTGAATGCCGTAATAAGAATTACTTTTGATAGACCGGGCGCGGCTTCAATGACATCAGAATACGAATTGGCTGTTTTATCCGAAGTGCAGGCAAGAGCCAAAAAAGCGCGATTGCAAGCCGATGTGTTTGCGCGAAAAGCGCAAGAATACTTAGACGACCAAGATTATGTTATAAGTTCCCGCGGTAAAGAAAGAGATACCATCCAGACTAAAAAATTAACCGAAAAAAATAAAAAAACTATCCTTAAAAGAATATATAAAATTAATGAATCCATTATATCCAAAGAAGACAAAGCAATTCTGAAATCTGAAATTTTAAAAGATACCCAAAAAAATAGAACCAATATGATTGATGAGCTTCTCGCTGTTGAAGAACTTGAAGAAGGAAGCGCTGAATACAATAAGAGATTGGCTGAACTTAAAAAATTGTCCCGTGATCAATTGTATAGAACATATACTTTGTTGAAATCGTTATCTTTGCAGGATTCTGACTTTGGGATTAATTATGGAAAAATACGAAAAAGTTCAAGTAAAATTATTGCGCAAATTTTGGTTCTTGAAAATTTAAAGGAAGGGGATGCCGGTTACAATGAACGGTTGTCTGAATTAGAAGCATTAAGCAAGGATTCTGCGAAGTTTCAGGATATAGTTATACATTATCTCGCGCTGTCGTATCTTAAGAAAAATTTTATAACCCATTCTTCGAAAAATTTTCAAGAAATGCTTGAGCTTTTAACTAAGAGTGAAGAAGGAATGCAATATCTTCAAAAAGCCCTTTTGGTTGAACATATTTTAAAAATGAAAGTTGATCAGAAAGTTAAAACTCAAATTAAGAAAGTAGAAGAGTCTGAAAAGAAAAAATTATCCGATGAGAGAAAACGCCGGATTAGACTGGATATTGAAAATAAAGATTTTGAAATATTAACCGATCGCTCCCAAATGCTTAAAAAAGATATAGGAACTTTACAGAATTTTCTAAGGGAAGAGTTTGTAAGATCCGGCAAATATGAGGATAAATTAGATGAACATCTTGCTGAAAAGAGTAGGGATTTGCAGGAAAAAGCCAAGAAATACGATTTTATTGAAGGGAATGTGCCAAAAGAATTTATTTTGGAAGCCTATAGCGCTGTCATGTTGTCTTTAATGGCGGAAAAAGGATTTTTCTACCATGATGTTCAGCTTTACGGTGCTACTTTGTTGGCAAACGGGGGAGTCATTAATGTTGGAACCGGTGAAGGTAAAACCTTAACTTCAGCTCTTTCTTTATACCTTCATTCACTTTCCGGTGAAACCGCTGTCCAATTTTTAACGCAGGAATCTTTCGCCCGTTCAGACGCAAGTTCGGTAAGAGGTTTGCTCGGCAGACTTGGAGTTGACGTGAGCGTAGTTACAAAAGATACTGACAGACAAACCGTTAAAGAAGCCTTTATGCGTAAAGCAGATAGGGAAAAAGCCGGACTGCCCACTACTCCTCGAGTAGTATATACTCCTTTCTCCGATTTTGCCTTCATCAAACTTGAAGACCTTAAGTACGCCAAAGACAGCAAAATATTACCTGAAAAATTGGCTTATGCAAACTTTGACGAAATTGACGCTCTTCTTTTTGAAGGGTCTTTGATGGATTTTATTAACGCCGATCCCAGTGATTCGCTAAAAACAGAAGATGTGCAGGTGTACCGTTTGATATGGGATTTTGTCTTGAAAATACGAGGCGACGGAGCTCAGCTTGAAACCGTCAAAGATACTGATCCTGAATACAGCTTTTTACAGAATATGATGGATGGATTAAAAAAGGTTGACGACGGCTCCTTGTTTGTCCTTTCAAAAGATAAAACATCTATTCAGCTTAAAGATCAGGCAAAAATATTAATCAGAGAGTTATATAAAAAAGCTCAGGAACAGGGATACGATTTGCCTGATTTAGATAAATTTGAGGAAATTGTGCGCATTACACTTGAACAGCATTTTTTCCATAAAGAAAAAGTAAACTGGACATTCGAGCCCAAAAAAGATGAAAACGGTGAAATAGTTAGAGATGAAAATAATGAAATAGTCTATGAAGTAAAACTTATAAATACGCAAGGAGAACATACAACTCAACGCCAAAGCAATCACAGGCATACTATTATTGAGGTTTGGGCGAAATATTATCTTGGCAAAAATATTGAAATTTTAGGCGATAGCGAAACAACAGGTAAAATCGGAGGGGCGGATGTCATTAAATCGTTCCTTAAATTCAGCGGTTTTAGCGGTTCTATCGCTACTGAAGTCGCAAGAGAAGAACTGAAAAAACTTTACGGCAAAGATTCTATAGCTGAAATTCCCTCATCTATACAAAAAGTTATTGAGCGAAGAGAAACCGGTGTCTTTACCACTAAAGAAGAACGAAATGAGTATTTATTGGCACAGATTGAAGATATTTTAAAAAATCGCGACGGCGCGCCGGTTTTAGCTGCGACTAAAGATTATCAGGAAGCTGAAATCTTATATGATATGTATATGGACCGTCTTGAAATTATGGCTGAAGAGGATTTAAGAAAAGCTATCGATATATTGCCGGAAAAACTTAGATCAAAATTACAGGAAAAAATAAAACAGTTTAGAAGCGCTAAAGCCATACGCGCTGAAGGGGATGACCCAAGTGTTCTTGTTAAAAGCGAAATATCTCAGGAAATTAAAGGGGAATTGCAAAAACATATGCTCGCTTCTTATTTAAATAAACTAAATACAAAAAAAATAAGGCTTGAACAAATTATAATTGAAATTAATGCTGAAATTGAAAAAGAAACTAATCCCGATATTAAAGCTCAACTTGAAAAACAAAGAAATAAGT
>JAGGZS010000002.1 GCA_021161885.1 bacterium | reverse complement strand
TTATTAAGCCTGACCAAAAAAAAATCAAAAATAAGTTGAATGATCTTAAAAAAAAATCGTATTAAATTTACTTTACTGATTAATATAATATAATGTAAAGTAACTTAAAAAATGGAGAAAAAAATGAATTTTAAAAAAATCTTTTTAGTTTTTGCTGTTATGTTTTTAGTAACCCCAAAAATATATTCCCAAGCTCCCGAAGACAATTTTAACAGGGCTTATGTTTACGGAGAAAAAGAAATGTTCAAAGAAGCGGTAATTGAATACAAAAAAGCATTATCGTTTAACCCAGATAAAGAAATGACAATGCGGATTTTTTTCAATTTAGGCATAATTTACGATAAACAGCATCAAAAAGACAAGGCTATTGAATCGTTTAAAAAGGTTCTTGACTTGAATCCCGATTTATTTATTGTGCAAATGAATTTGGCTAATGCGTTATTTAATTTAAAAAAATATTCAGATGCCGCGCCGCATTATGAGAAAGCCTTGGAAATCGACCCGAATTACAGCAAAAAATATGTAATTTATTATAATTTAGCTAATTGCTATAAAAATATTAATAAGTTTGATGAATCCGTAAAATATACCGAAAAAATTCTCGAAGCGGATCCCGAAAAAGTAGAAGCCCTTAAGCTCCTTGCGGAAAACTATATTAATCTCGGCAAATTTGATGAAGCGGAAAAATGTTTAAACAAGTTAGAGAGTAAAGGCATTACCCAAAGAGAACTTTTTTTGAAGTTACCCAAGAAAAACCAAAAATAATTTAAGTGAAAAAATAGTATGTTTTATCCTGATTTAGATAAGTTTAAAGAGTTAAGCAGCCAAGGCAATCTTATCCCTGTTTACAAAGAAATCCTTGCCGATTTGGAAACCCCGTTGTCTATCTTAAAGAAAATAGATAATAGCGCAAATTCGAAAAATGTTTTTTTGATGGAGAGTGTTGAAAGAAATGAGAACATAGGCAGGTATTCGTTTATCGGCAGCAATCCGCGCGCGGTCATTAAAATAAAAGACGGTAATGTTGAAATAATAGAAAATAATAAATCTACGATAATTGAATCAGCGAAAAACCCGTTTAATGAGCTCAAAAATTTTATGGGCAAGTACAATCCTGTTTCATTGCCGGAGCTGCCTCGGTTTTGCGGAGGGGCGGTAGGGTTTATCGGTTACGCGATGGTATCTTATTTTGAAAATATTCCGCAGGAAAACCCCAACGATCTTTTGCTTGACGACGCTTATTTTATGGTTACAGACACCATAATTATATTTGATCACGTAATGAACAAAATAATAGTTGTATCCAATGCCCACACCAATGACTTTCCCAGCTTGGAACAGGCTTATGAAAAAGCTGTAGCGGATATCAATAATGAGATCGGAAAGTTATCCGCTTTCGTGCCTGCAATCCCGTGTGATATGACTGTCTCGACGGAAACCGAGAAAAATATTCACTCGAACATGACGCAGGATGAATTCGAGCAGGCAGTTAAAAAAGCCAAAGATTATATATATGCCGGTGATATTTTTCAGGTGGTTTTGTCTCAACGTTTTAGTGCGCAAACCATAGCTTCGCCCATAAATCTGTACAGGGCGTTGCGTTCTATTAATCCGTCTCCATACATGTATTATTTAAGTCTTGATGATTTTTCGATTATCGGGTCGTCTCCTGAAATTATGGTAAGATGTGAAGACTCGGCAGCTGAGATCCGTCCGATAGCAGGCACAAGAAAACGTGGTAAAACCCTAAAAGAAGACCTTGAACTGGAAAAAGACCTTCTCGCCGACCCGAAAGAATGCGCTGAGCACATTATGCTTGTTGACCTGGGCAGGAACGATCTGGGCAGGGTATGCAAATACAATACGGTTCATATGGAGCAAAACGAGTTTATGATAATCGAACATTATTCCCATGTAATGCATATTGTATCCGATATAAAAGGCATTTTGAAAGATGACAGCAATGTATATGAATTAGTGAAAGCCTCGTTTCCCGCGGGTACCGTATCGGGTGCGCCTAAGATCAGGGCGATGCAGATTATTGACGAGCTGGAAAATATCAGGCGAGGCCCTTACGCGGGGGCGGTAGGATATTTCAGTTTTGACGGCAACCTTGATTCAGCTATTACCATCCGTACTATAATCTATAAAGATAACAAGGTTTATATTCAGGCTGGAGCTGGTATCGTAGCTGACTCTGACCCGGCGAATGAATATTTTGAAACAATGAATAAGGCTAAAGCCATGATTAAAGCGGTTTCTCTGGCGGAAAATATAGAAAATCAGGAGCGGAAATGTTATTAGTCATAGATAACTACGATTCGTTTACATACAATTTAGTGCAGTATATAGGTGAACTGGGGGTAGACTCCCAAGTTTTCAGGAACGATAAAATAACCCTTGATGAGATTGCGCTGAAAAATCCTGATAAAATAATTATTTCTCCGGGTCCGTGCACTCCTAAAGAAGCGGGGATATCCAAATCGGTAATCGAGCGTTTCGGTGAAACAGCGCACATTTTGGGAGTTTGTTTAGGACATCAGTGTATTGGCGAGGTTTACGGGGCAAAAATATCGTCGGCTCCGGTTTTAATGCACGGCAAAACATCTTATATAAAACATACCGGAGAAAAGCTCTTTGGTGGTATAGACAATCCTTTTGTGGCAACGAGATATCATTCTCTTGTGATCAAAAAAGACACCGTGCCGGATTGTCTTGAAGTTACGGCTTACTCAAACGACGATGATCAGATAATGGCGGTCAAGCATAAAAAAAATCCAGTATGGGGCGTTCAGTTTCATCCGGAATCGATCCTTACAAGACCCGGAAAACAAATACTTAAAAATTTTTTGGAGTTTTAAAAAAAATGGTTTTATTAGAAAAATTAAAAGAATATTTAGATGTTTCGCTTGATATTGCAAATATACAAGACGCCTGCGCCAACGGGCTTGAAGTTCTCGGAAAAAATGAAATTAATAAAATAGCGTTTATGGTTGACTCGTCAAAAGAAGGTTTTGAAAAAGCGGTTGAGGCAAAAGCCGATATGATAATTGTGCATCACGGGCTTATTTTCGGAAACGTATCATATATAACAGGGCTTATTTATAACCGGTTAAAAATTCTTATGGACAACAATATTTCGCTGTATGGCGCTCATCTGCCTCTTGACGTGCATAAACAATGGGGCAATAACGCGCGGATAGCTAAAATATTAGGTTTGAAAAATATAACTCATTATGATGCAGGTCATTATGAAAATATTTTAGTTGCGGGCGATTTGCCTGAAGCATTAAACTGGAACTCGTTTACAGATTTATTCAAGCATAAAATCAGCACTTCTTTAAAGGTAATAAAGTGTAATGATAACCTGATAAAAAGGGTCGGGGTTATATCTGGAAGCGGGTCTGATGGTATAGAAATTGCTTCTTCTTTGGGGGTAGATGTTTTTATAACTGGTGAATCTAAATTATCCGCTTTCCATACGGCAAAAGAGATGAACATAAATATTGTTTTCGGCGGACATTATAATACGGAAGTGTTTGGTTTGCAAGCATTACAGGAACATCTTGAATCGGAATTTCACATTGAGTCTTTATTTATTGATATCCCTACTGATCTTTAAAATTTTTTTATTCTATTTATTTTAATTGAATTTATTTGAAGATATTGATAATCTCATTATTATGTGATATAATTAAAGTGGGACAATATCATGATTTTATGATAAAAAAATCTCTAATAATTATGTGGAGATTTGGGCAATGAAAAAACATTATTCAGCATTGGTTTTAATCAGCTTGTTTACCGTATTGTTCGCCGGCGGCGCTTTATACAATCCGGAAAAAGAAAAAGAAATGTTATCTAAATTTGATAAGATGATATTGTTCCAGAATAAACTTGTTTCCCAGAAAAACAATCCGCGAGTATCAAAACGGTTTCATCCTGTGGATGTAAAGATGATTTCATCCCCGAGAGAAAAAAATCAGTTGCTTGCTAAGCTGATAGACAATTTTTTTATACTGAATTTTTATAAAAATATCGTGCAGTTTATGCGTGATGATTTTAAAAACAGAGATTTAGGCAAACCTTTTTTATCTAATATTAAATTTACCCGAGATTTTAAATGTTATGTCTTCAACGAGCCTCCTGAAAAAGATTCGGATTTTAATATTGAGAATATAACCAAAATTTATGAATCCGATTCAGCGATAAAACATTTTGACCAGCAGTTCAGGATATCTTTTTATCATCTTATTGCCGGCAATGGAATTATGCTTGTCAGAGGGAAATATGTTTTTATTGACAGCAATTTAAACGGTATTCCCGATGCAATATATCTTATGAATAAATACAAAAACTCAAAAAGGGATTTTATTCCTTATTTATCGTTACTTGCCGAAGGCGAGGATGTTCTTGAAAATTCCGCGTACCATTCCCGTTATATAGACACCATGTTTGTTGTGCTCAATTATATATCCGATAATTTTCCGTTTAAAAATTTTCTTGATGAAACCGCTCCTTCGGCTCCTGCCATATAACATTTTTTAAAAGAATATTGTTATTTTTGTTTAATCTTATTATTATGTTTAAATATAATCCCAAATGGGTTAAAATGAAACGGATCAATGTGAAATTTATTAAAAATTTTTATCAAAGGATATAAATGCGGAACCAAACTGTAGAGCTGAAAAATGTATTAAAAAAACATTTTGGTTATGATAATTTTCTGCAGGGGCAGGAAGCTGTCATAAAAAGGGCTCTTAATAAAGAAAACCTTTTTGTGATTATGCCCACAGGCGGCGGCAAATCGTTGTGTTACCAGCTTCCGTCATTGCTGTTAGACGGAATAGTGCTTGTTGTCTCGCCGTTAATAGCTTTAATGAAAGACCAAGTCGACCAATTGAATTCATGGGATATAAAAAGCACTTTTATAAACAGTTCCATAACCCAAAAAGAAATTTCGTTAAGGATAAACGAAGTGGTATCCGGCAAATACAAACTTCTTTATGTTGCCCCTGAACGGTTTTATAACCAAAATTTTATGTATCAGATAAAAAATATAAAAATAGACCTTTTTGTAATTGATGAAGCACATTGCATATCCGAATGGGGACACGATTTCCGCCCAAGCTATTTAAGGTTAAAAAAGGTTTGCGATTATTTGCATGCCGGCTCAATTATGGCATTAACAGCGACTGCTACAAGTGAAGTAAGAGATGATATTAGAAAATTACTCGGATTCAATAAAAAAGACGAATTCATAACCGGATTCCATCGCCCGAACCTTTTTTTTATGGTGGAAAGGGCGGATAAAGAAAAAAAAAGGTTGTCAAAGGTAATCAAAATTACTCAAAAAATAAAAGGCAACATTATTATATATGCGGGTACCCGAAAAAATGTGGATAAAATTACCCTGTCCCTTGTTGAATTAGGTATTGAAGCCGTAGCGTATCACGCCGGATTGACTGATGAAGAACGAACCGAAAACCAAGAAAAATTTTTATCGGATAAAAAAAGGATAATTGTATGCACAAACGCTTTTGGAATGGGTGTTAACAAAAAAGATGTGCGCGCGGTAATCCACTATAATATGCCCGGTTCAATCGAGGCGTATTATCAGGAAGCGGGCAGGGCAGGACGGGACGGAAAAAGGGCTTATTGCATACTGCTTTACGGTTTGCAGGATAGGTTCCTTCAGGAATTTTTTATCCAAGGCAGTTATCCGCCGAGGGATATGATAGAACGCATTTATAAGTCGCTTGCCTCTGACAATAAAGAAATTGTTTTAAAAACTCATGAAGAAATAATCCAAACCATACCAGGGCGTGTAAACGAAATGGCTGTATCGTCCGTATTGAGAATACTTGAAGACAGCAGCCTGCTGGAGCGGTTATCGGAAAAAAATCATAAAGCCGCGATCAAACTGATTAAAAATATCGACAAAGCTATGGATAATCTCGATCCGCGCGCGGAAAAACAAAGACTGCTTCTATCTTCATTATTTGATATATTCGGGCAGTCAATATATCAAGGTGTTCAGTTCCATATTGATAATCTTGCCTTAAGGTGCGCCATGACAAGAAATAGTTTTATGAGAAGCCTTAAGCAGTTAACGGAAAAACAAATAATACAGTATCAAGCTCCTTTCAGGGGACGGGGAATACGTATGTTGTCTCTTGATGCCGATATTAATAATCTGCCCATAGATTATGCTTATCTGGACCAACAGTCACAGCGTGAATATCAACGGTTGCGGAAAATGGAAGGCTTCGTTTTTAATAAAGGCTGCAGACATAAATATATTTTAAATTATTTCGGAGATTCAAACGCGTCAAAAATTACCTGCAGTTATTGCGATTGGTGCGTGAATAAGAAGCAGACATCTAATCAAGCTAATTTAGAAAATTCTTATGATAATCTTGAGCAGCCTAAAAATATACAGCCGATAGAATCAGGCGAAAAATCAGGACTGTCAAAAATAGAAAAAGCTGTTTTAAGTACGGTTAGCCGGTATTCCGGTCGATTCGGCATCAAAGTAATAATAAATGTTCTTAAAGGATCAAAAAATCAGGTTATCAGAAAATGGGGACTGCGCAATTGCCCTTTTTATGGTTTTTTCGAGGATGTCCATAAAGACCAGTTGGAACGGATAATATCTGATTTGATATTTAAAAAATACATCGACCGCCAAAGCGGAATGTATCCTGTAATAAGCATTTCGGAAAAAGGGAAATCTGTTCTTGATTCAGCCGAGCCGCAATCAAAAATAAAAGCTGAAATTCTTCAGCAAAAAGAATCAAAGAACAATAAACTTAAATTATCGTTAATAAAAATTATTATTGATCAAGGGTTCATCGATAAACGGATAATAACAAAGATACTCAATAACCATTATTCCGATTCGGAAATCGAAAATGTCCTTTTGGAACTCAAAGATGAATTCAGGGATTATTTAAAGAAAAAATATTCGGAGAAAATATGACATATATAAAAATAGCGAAAACCGCCGGGTTCTGTAAAGGGGTAAAAAGAGCGGTAGAAAAAGTCCTTTCGATCGCCAAACGCTCGGATAATAAAACAGTAACATTAGGGCCTATAATCCATAATCCTCAGGTATTGAGTCAGCTAAATACACTTGGCATTAAATCTATAAAAAACCTATCCGGCGCAAAAAATAAAAATGTGGTTATACGAGCGCACGGAATACCGCCGAAACTGAGGGCAGAGCTTAAATCCGCCCAAGCCAATATTTGCGACGCGACTTGCCCTGATGTGGCAAGGGTTCAGGGGCTGGTTAAAAAATTTACCAATCAAGGATACTCCACGGTTATAATCGGCGATAAAGGGCACGCTGAAGTTACTGGATTACTCGGGTTCAGCGCCGGCGGCGGATATGTGATAAATTCAGTAACCGAAGTAGATTCTTTGCCTAACCTGAAAAAAATATGCGTTGTAGCCCAGACTACCCAGCAAATAGATAAGTTTAAACAAATATCTGAAAAATTAAAAAAAAGGTTCGGAGAAAAAAATTGTATAATCAACAATACAATTTGTCCGGCAACTACTGAACGGCAGGATGAGGTTTGCCGGATAGCCAAAGATGTGGATTTAATGATAGTCATCGGCGGTAAAAACAGCGCAAATACCGCCAGACTCGCCAAACTCGCCAAAAATACAGGCACCGAAACTTTGCATATAGAAACAGACGGCGAGTTGGATAAATTCGATTTGAAAAAATTTGACAAAATAGGCATTACCGCAGGGGCATCTACTCCAAACTGGATGATCAAACAGGTTGTTCTGAAAGTTAAAGAAAAAAAATTGTCTGTTCGATCTTACTTTGTACGTTTACTATATAACTTATGGGATTTTGTCCGCGAATCTAACATTGTTTTTGCTTTATCCGCTGGATGTTTAACTTACGCCTCATGTTTCATTCAAGGAATTTTCTCAAGAAAAGAATATTTTTTAGTTTCATTTTTATTTATTCTGCCAATCTATTTAATGTTAAATTTACGTAAAAATTCGTTTGTAAGCCTGAAACGCCCTACACGCACAAATTTATATGAACGCAAAAAAGTTTTTTTTAAAACAATGATGATTTTATCGATTTCAGCGTTGCTGATAATATCTTATTTTTTAGGAAATGTGCCTTTTTTCGCGTCTTTAGGACTGCTTGTTTTCGGTTTGATTTTCCAGGTTATAGGTATTCCAATAATAAAAAATAAGAAAATACAGATTAGAAAAATAACTCAAATACCGGGTTCAAAAGACATTATAGTTATTCTCGGCTGGACTACGGTGGTAGTTTTTGTCCCTTTAATGTCGTCTCATTTATATTTATCTAAATCGACTTTTATATCCGCTTCTTTTGTAATAACGCTTGTGGCTATCCGTTCTATTGTGAACGATATGCTTGAAACTCAGGAAGATTTGATGGTAGGTGTAGAAACTTTGCCTATTTGGATGGGTACGAAAAAAGTTTTAACCTTAATTTTTTTTCTTGTTGTTTTTACAAGTGTTATGCTTGTTTTGGGAACTGCTTTAAGATGGATTCCTTTATGGTCGCTGTTTCTTCTTTTGCCGTTATGGAGTATGTATGTTATCTCATTGAATAGAAACAAATTTCATTATTCGTTACATCTTAAAATTACGGATATTATGGATTTTCATTTTGTTTTAGCGGGAATAATATCTTATTTCCATAAATTTTTTACTAT
>JAGGZS010000120.1 GCA_021161885.1 bacterium | reverse complement strand
ACATAGATTTAATCGAAAATTCTATCTTATTATTAATTTTTTTACCGAACAATGCTGTGTAATAACTTATAAAAATCAAGGCGATATATAAATTTAATTCTAAAAAGGAGTTTTTTATGAAAAAAATCTTGTTCTCTTTACTTTCTTTAATGCTTTATGCCCCAACATTGTTTGGAGCAGAACAGGAAGCGGCTAAAACTCCAATACCTATGCTGTGGTGGATTGCCCCATTCAGTTCGGCTTTAGCCTTAATCTTCGCTTATATTTTTTATAAAAATATGATGAAAGAAAGCGAAGGCAACGATACGATGAAACAAATTGCCCAATATGTACGTGAAGGAGCAATGGCATATTTAAGACAACAATATAAGGTTGTTACAATATTTTTTATTCTGGCTTTTGCCATGTTTATAATTATGGCTTTCTTTCTTAATGTACAGTCAAAAATGGTGCCTTTCGCGTTTATAACCGGCGGTTTTTTTTCGGGACTTGCGGGTTTTCTCGGTATGAAAACAGCTACCAATGCTTCAGCACGAACCGCTTACGGTGCATCTAAATCGTTAAACAAAGGGTTACAGATCGCATTTAGGTCAGGCGCGGTAATGGGGCTTGTTGTTGTTGGATTAGGACTGTTTGATATATGTTTATGGTTCTTGATCCTTTATAAAGTCGCTCCTTTGCTCGGGCACAACCTTGACCTTACCAATATAACCGTAACAATGTTGTGTTTTGGTATGGGTGCTTCCTCACAAGCTCTTTTCGCAAGGGTTGGCGGTGGAATTTTTACTAAAGCGGCAGACGTAGGAGCAGACTTAGTCGGTAAAATCGAAGCAGGTATCCCTGAAGACGATCCGCGCAACCCGGCAACCATAGCGGATAATGTGGGCGATAATGTCGGAGACGTAGCCGGTATGGGCGCAGATCTTTACGAGTCATACTGCGGGTCTATTCTCGCTACGGCTGCTCTTGGGACAGCCGCATTCAGCGGCATAGCCAAACTTAACGCTACCATCTTGCCTATGGTTATCGCTGGTTTAGGAATAATTTTCTCCATTTTAGGAATATATGCGGTAAGAACAAAAGAAAACGCGTCCCAGCAAAATCTGCTGCATTCTCTTCTTAGAGGTGTTGTGCTAAGTTCAATTTTAATCGTTATAGCCTCATGGTTTTGCGTAAAATATTTTATACCGGAAAATGCAAATATATTCTTCTCTATTCTGACAGGGCTTATCGCCGGAATTATAATAGGCCAATCAACAGAATATTATACTACGGCAGACAGACGCCCAACCCAGAAAGTAGCGGAAAACTCAAAAACAGGTCCGGCCACCGTAATTATAGCAGGCATGGCCGTAGGAATGATCTCAACAGGTATTCCGGTAATTACAATCGGTATAGCTATGCTGTTAAGCTATGCCTTTGCGGGCGGATTTGCCGATCCGAGTTTAGGGTTGTACGGGATAAGCATTGCTTCAGTCGGTATGTTGAGCACTTTAGGAATTACTTTAGCGACCGACGCTTACGGACCTATAGCCGATAATGCCGGCGGAAACGCCGAAATGAGCGGTCTTGGAGAAAATGTAAGAAAAAGAACCGATGCCCTTGATTCTCTCGGCAACACTACTGCCGCAACAGGCAAAGGGTTCGCTATCGGATCAGCGGCTCTTACCGCCTTGGCGCTTCTTGCCGCTTACATTGAAGAAATTAGAGTCGGATTAGAAAGAATGGGACAGCAGGTTATTGAAGTATCAGGTAAAATGGTTGCCGTAACCGAGCACACCGCTTCAATTACAGGCAATGCCCTTGCCAGCCTGCACGATTTTATGCTTTATTATGACATTACTTTAATTAATCCGAAAGTGCTGGTGGGAATTTTTATCGGCGCTATGATGGCTTTTGTTTTCTGCGCTTTTACTATTCAAGCGGTTGGAAGAGCAGCGGCTCAAATGGTTGAAGAAGTAAGAAGGCAATTCAGGACTAAACCCGGCATTATGAAAGGTACGGAAAAACCGGATTACACATCCTGTGTTAAAATATCTACTACAAGCGCCCAAAAAGAAATGATACTGCCTTCTTTATTAGCTATTATCGTTCCCGTACTTGCAGGGCTTTTTCTTGGGGTATCCGGCGTGATGGGATTATTAGCCGGGGGTCTTACTTCAGGTTTTGTGCTTGCGGGTATGCTTAACAATTCAGGCGGATCATGGGACAACGCTAAAAAATATATTGAAGGCGGAATGCTCGGCGGAAAAGGCTCGGATTGCCATAAAGCAAGTGTTGTAGGCGATACCGTGGGCGATCCTTTTAAAGATACAGCCGGTCCGTCTTTAAATATTCTTATTAAACTAATGAGTATGGTTAGTGTTGTTGTAGCCGGACTCACTGTTAAATATTCACCTTTAATCGCAGAATTTTTACACATCCAATAACCAAAATGAAAATAACGTTTTTAGGAACCGGAACCTCTTACGGGGTTCCGGTTATAGGTTGTGAATGCGAAGTTTGCAGGTCATCTTCAAGCCGTAATAAGCGGTTAAGAAGTTCTTTACTCATTACAATAGACAGCAAAAATATTCTTATAGATACAACACCGGATATTCGCGCCCAGCTTCTAAAAACAAAAATAAAACATCTTGACGCTATTTTATTTACACACTATCACGCGGACCATATATTAGGGCTTGATGATGTAAGAATATTTAACCGGATACAAAAAACATCTATTCCATGTTTCGCCTTAAAAAATACTATCGATACAATAAAAACCATTTTCGAATACGCCTTCAATCCAAATACGCCTGAAGGAGGCGGGTTGCCTCAACTTACCCTTAATATAGTAAAAGATTCTTTTGACCTTTTCGGGACACAAATAACCCCTGTTCCCATCCTTCACGGCAACCTGTCTATAATAGGTTTTAAATGGAAAAATTTCGCTTATGTTACAGACTGCAGTTTTATGCCAGAAGACTCCAAAAAGCTTCTTTATAAAATAAATACTCTTGTTTTGAATGGATTAAGATACCGTCCGCACAGCACACATTATTCTATTTCCGAATCGCTTGACGTCATAAAACAAATTCAGCCGAAAAGAGCGTACCTAACTCATATAAGCCATGATGTAGACCATGAAAACCTAAAAATAAATCTGCCTGATAATGTTAAAATCGCTTACGATAGGCTTACATTTAAAATCAATGATTAACTTTTTTTTTGGAATAATCTAAAAAAAAATTTTTTTATGAAGATACTTGACCTCAGCACTAAGTTTCCAATATAATACGGTTCTGAATGGGGTATTAGCTCAACTGGGAGAGCGCCACGCTGGCAGCGTGGAGGTTAGCGGTTCGATCCCGCTATACTCCATTTTTTTATCCTCTTGTTAAAAAGAACAAAATCGCCACGGCCCAACAATATAAAGAAAAGATAAACAACCTCTTTTTATGCAAAAAAAGCATAATCAGTTTAATCGCGAAAACTCCGGATATAGCGGATATAACAAAACCTAATATCAGAGGGAGTAACCAGCTAACCTCCAATCCTGTTCGGCTAATATCAACCAACTGCAAAACAAACGCGCCGGCAATAGCGGGCACGGCAAGCAAAAAAGAATATTTCGCGGATATATCCCTTTGAAAACCTAAAAACAAAGCGCAAGCTATTGTTGTGCCTGACCTTGATATCCCGGGCATCAACGCGAATGACTGAATGAGCCCAATGAGCAAAGCGTCTTTTAATCTAAAAGATTCGAGCGGTCGATTATTCTTTTGCAGGCGTTCACTGATAAACAAAATTATACCTGTAATAATCAGGCAAACCGCCACTTTATAAGTGTTATGGAACAGACCTTCTATTTTATCTTTAAAAATAACACCTATTACACCCGTTACAAACGTACTTGTTAATATACAAATAGATAACCGAAACTGCACATCGTTTTTAAAAGCGGTATCTATATAATGATAATTTTTTATATTTTTCATAAAAGATATTAATAATTTCTTAATATCATCATAAAAATAATAGAGCACAGCCACTAATGTACCGAGATGAACTGTAATATCGAAAATAAGAGTCAACGATGTATCAATCTTAAAAAAAAACGACTGAAACAAAACAAGATGCCCTGAACTGCTGACCGGTAAAAATTCGGTTAGTCCCTGTATCAATCCTAAGATAAGCGCTGTTAAATTGCTCATAAAGTAACCTCTTCGTAAAAAATATTTTCCCGCCAGTATTCAAGAATATCATTAAGAGATTTTTTAAGGGGTATATCAGGTATCCAGCCGGTAGTTTTAGTTAATTTATCGTGCGAACCGCCAAGATAATAAGTTTCATGTTTTCTTATCTTAGCCGGGTCTATTTTAACTTCAATAGATTTATTTGAGAATGAAAGGAGAATATCCAACAATTCTTT
>JAGGZS010000228.1 GCA_021161885.1 bacterium | reverse complement strand
GTTTAGAACAAAAATAGATACCCTAAAAACATAATTTTTAAAAAATCAATCAACTTTTCAGAAATTTAGAAATTTTCCCTATACTTTTGCAACAACCCCCATAGTAAAACAAATTAGGCCCTTTTTCAGATACCATATCCTCGACATCTTTGCTCTCTGGAAACAATATTTTTATTTTAAGGGTGTATTTTTTTATTGTTTCCTCAATGACATCATAGGTTTGCTGATGAAGCCTGCCGGTGTCTAATGTAAATACCGGTATATTTCTATCTATTTTATTCAGCATATCAGTTAAAACCTGATCTTCTGCCCCGAAACTCGAGGCAAGTCCGATTCTGCCTTTATGCTTATCTATAAAAAATTTTAAAATAGATTCAGCATTGTTATCTGCTAACAACTCGCGATATTCTTTTACTTTATCTTCCATTGTTCAATCCTCATAGACTAAAAAAATTTTCATTAAAAATATATTTCTCCTTAGCAGAAAAGTTTTATGGTTGTGCTTGTCGCAGTGCGTCTAAAGAAAAATCATTTTTTTTCCCAAAGTCCACATAATAATCTCTATTTTCATCGTAAGACGGTATAGGTAAATATGAGTTAATCACCCTTTGCGCTATTTGAGTTGCGTCATTGCGCATATAGTCATCAACATTGCTGCATTTTTTTAAACCGTCTTCGATATTTCTGAGAAAATCGTTTAAAAACAAGCAGATGCTTTTAGCTGGAATTACACCTATAGACTTAGCAAAACAGGTATTTTCTCCGTTTTTCGACCCGCCTGTCAGAACCCGATAACAAGGCACAAAACGTCCTTCTACTTTTTTTGCCATTCCCTGAAACGATATTTTGCCTATAGGATGGTGTCCGCAGGCGTTAGGGCATCCGTTTATTTTGATATTGAGTTTTTTAAACACTTCTTTATCTATAAAAAATTCCGCGATTTTTTTTTCAAGATATTTTGTTAGCCCTTGTGAATTACATAACCCGAGGTTACATGTTAAAGCCCCTGTGCAACAGACAATGTCTAGTAAGGTTCGCGGATAAAGAAAATCAGGCATAATTTTTTTTATATCCAAAAAAATATCAGCTAAATTTTTGTTTTCCACTCTGCAAATCAATAAATTTTGTTCTTGTGACAGCCTGAATATAATGGAATTATATTTTTTCGTGAGAGCGGTAAGTAAAAAAACATTATCTGATAATATATCCCCACGGGGTATTCTGAGTTCTACGCTTGAGAATCCTGTTTGTTTTTCGGGTATTACATTATATTTTAGAAACGCTTTATAGTGCTTGTCATCTATTTGCGGTATGTGTGCGTCATCGGAATTTGTGTATCTAATACTTTCGGGGATCAGGGTTTGCGCCTCATTTTCGCTGAGCAGTTTAATTTGTTCGCCATACAATCTGATAAATTCATCTTTACCTATCTGTTCGACAAGAAATCTTAAGCGGTTACGGTTTCTGTTGTTCCTGTCGCCTTTGAGAGCGAAAATATTTTTCACGGCTGAGATACATTTTAAAATATCTGCTTCAGGTAAAAATTGTTCCAGCAAAAAGCCGATTTTATATTTTGATCCCATTTTGCCTGCGGCAAAAACCTTAAATCCTTTTTTCCCGTTTTTAAGTTGGGCGATAAACCCAATATCATTAATTAAACAACCTGTGCAGTCGTTGCTGCATCCGGAAAAAGCGATTTTAAGTTTACGCGGCAGTTTGCACCATGACTGATCGCTTAATATCAGTGAAGTGGCTGACTTCACATGTTCGGCTACATTAAAAATTTCTTTTGCGCATACCCCTGCCCGTGGACAGATAAGCACGTTTCTGCCCGTATTGCCGCCTCCTCCTCTTGATGCGAGTTCAAAATCCATCAGCCGTTCCATAATGGTTATAGAATTTTTGATATCAATATTGTGAATTTGGATATCTTCTCTGGTTGTTAAATGAATTCGTGAATCGCCGTATTCAGCGGCTAATTCCGCCAAGACGTTCAGTTGCCCGGGGGTAATTTCCGCGGAAGCAACCCTAATTCTTATCATATAACTTTTTCCGCCTCTATGTGGATAAATGCCCCACGGCACATGAGTATTTTTAAATTCGGACGCGGTTATTTGGCTGTCTGAAAATTTTTTCAATTCAATTTTATACTGGTTCAATTCTTCTTTTAAATTCAAAGGCAGTTTATACATTATTCCCCTCGTTTATTTATATTATGCTTTAAAATACTGTTCTATTGAAAAATACCGTTCACCCGTATCCGGCAAAATGGTAATAACTGTTTTATTCTTGTGTAACTTTTGAGCAACTTTCATGGCCGCCCATAGTGCCGCGCCGGAAGATATGCCTGCTGTAATTCCTTCTTTTTTGGACAATAGCCGTGATGTATCGAATGCCTCTTTATCGTTCACTAAAATTATTTCATCGATTACATCTGTATTTAATATTTTCGGGATGAACCCGGCTCCGATCCCCTGAATATTATGGTGGGAATGTTTTTTGCCCGATAGAACCGCGCTTTCAGCCGGCTCAACAGCAATAATTTTTATTTTCGGATTAAACTGTTTAAGCGCTTCTCCCACACCTGTTATAGTGCCGCCTGTTCCCACTCCTGCGACAAACGCGTCAATTTTCCCGTCAGCGGCGGTTATAATTTCTTTTGCAGTAGTTTCCTTATGAATTCTCGGGTTTGCCTCGTTGGCAAATTGGTTCAGCATAAAGCTGTCAGGGATTTTTTTGCATAATTGCTCGGCTTTTTCAATCGCTCCTAACATACCTTTTCTATTTGAAGTAAGCACTATTTGCGCGCCGTAAGACCGGAGCAGGTAAATCCGTTCCAAACTCATTGTTTCCGGCATAGTCAAAATACACTTATATCCTTTTACTGCGCACACCATAGCTACGCCAATGCCAGTATTGCCGCTGGTCGGTTCAATAATAGTTGATTCTTTAGATATTACGCCTTTTTTTTCCCCGTTATTTATTATAGATAAACAAATCCTGTCTTTTACGCTTCCGCCGGGATTAAACGATTCAAGTTTAGCCAATATTTCAGCATTGTTAGGGGCAACTAATTTATTCAGCCTGACCATAGGAGTATTTCCAATCAGGCCAAGAATACTGTCCGCTATTTTATTCATGCTTTACCCGCCATTTTTTTGAAAATTGTCTCTATTTGTGTTAATGTGTAATCGATATTTTCACCGGTATGTTCGCAAGATAAAAAATTTGCCTCAAACGGAGAGGGTGAAAAATAAATGTTTTTATCCAAAGCAGCATGAAAAAATCTGTTAATTTTTTTTTTATTGTGATTTTTTGCCTGATTAAATTTATTGACCTTATTCTCTGTAAAAAATGCTGAAAATCGATCCTATTTGGTTTATCTGCAATTTGATGCCCGTATTCTCGGCGATTTTTTTTATCCCCGAGCAAAGTTTATCAGCGGTTTTTGTGATTTTTTTATATAAATCATTTTTTTTAAGTATTTTTAAAGATGCCATACCCGCGCTTACAGCTATCGGGTTGCCGGACAAAGTGCCTGCTTGATACACATTGCCTTCCGGCGCAAGCATATCCATAATATCCGCTCTGCCGCCAAATGCTCCGACAGGCATTGCGCCGCCTATAATTTTTCCAAGACAAGTTAAATCCGGTTTTATCCCGAAAAAATCTTGCGCTCCGCCGTAACACAATCTGAACCCTGTTATAACTTCATCGAAGATAAGGACTGTATTATCGATACTTCTTAAAAATTCCAAAAAACCTTTTTCAGGCAAAACCACACCGCAATTAGCCATTACCGGTTCAACGATAACAGCCGCGAGATCGTCTTTATAGTACGATACTATTTGTTTTACTTTAGCGATATTGTTAAAAGGTGCTATCAGGGTATGCTTAGTAAAATCATAAGGCACTCCTTGAGTATCGGGTACAGATAAATCGGTTATACCCGAGCCGCTTTTTGCGAGCAGGCAATCGCTATGGCCGTGATAAGCGCCTTCAAACTTTAATATTTTATTTTTACCGGTATATGCTCTAGCAAGCCTTACTGCGCTCATAACCGCTTCCGTACCCGAGTTTACAAGCCTGACTTTTTCAATCGACAAAATTGCGTCAACAATAAGGTTAGCGAACTGTACCTCACGTTTAGTAGCGGTACCGAAATTTGTGCCTTTATCTGCCGTAACTTTGATAGCTTCAACAACTTCAGCATTGGCGTGCCCAAGTATTAAAGCTCCCCACGACAGGCAGTAGTCGAGATATTTTCTATCGTGCTCGTCATATATAAAAGAGCCTTCAGCCCGTTTTATAAAAACAGGTGTTCCGCCTACACTTTTAAATGCCCTGACCGGGCTGTTCACACCGCCTGGTATAACTTTTTTGGCGGATTCAAACAAGTTATTATTCACTAATCCAGCTCCCTATATTTTTAGCAAAATAACTGATGATAATATCAGCGCCCGCCCGTTTAATGGATATGAGCGATTCCATTGCCAATGCTTTCTCCAGTTTTTCGTTCCCGTCAGCTAATTTTTTTATCATGGCGTATTCACCGCTTACGTTATATGCCGCTAAAGGCACATTAAATAGTTGTTTAGCTTTACAGATAATGTCAAGATAAAATAAAGCAGGTTTAACCATAACAATATCAGCGTGTTCTTGTATATCGTATTCAAGTTCGAGCATTGCCTGATTGGAATTGCGAATATCCATCTGATATGTTTGCCTGTCCCCGAATTTAGGTGATGAGTCGAATATGTCCCTGAAAGGAGAATACAAATTCGAGGCGTATTTGGCGGAATAAGCCATTATTCCCACATCCGCATACCCTTGATTGTCGAGCATTCGGCGGATGCTCAGGACTTGTCCGTCCATCATAGCTGAGGGCGCTGTAAAATCTGCTCCGGCTTGAGCGTGGGATAATGCTGTTTTCGCTAATACATTAATTGTGGTGTCATTGTCTATTTTTTCGCTGTTTATTATCGCGCAATGCCCGTGATCTGTAAATCCGCACAGACAGACATCTGTTATCAGGGTGATTTTATCTGCGAACTTATCTTTAAGCGCCCGTAGCACTTTTTGTATTATCCCGTTGCGGGCGTATGCTGATGAACCGGTTTTTGTTTTATTTTCTTCAATTCCAAATATCAAAAACGTTTTTATTCCTTTGCTGACTGAATCTTTTACATCAACCAGTAAATTATCTATGGAGAACCGGTAGATGCCGGGCATAGAGATAATTTCCGATTTGATTTTTTCGCCTTCTACAACAAAATAAGGCAGAATAAAATTTTTAGTTTCAATATTGGTTTGCGCGGTTAAATCGCGAATTGCCTTGGTCGACCTTAACCGTCTTAATCTATTATATTCCATTTTTTCGCCTCTTTATATGTTGCGCTGCCAATACATTTAATATCTAAGTGTTTTGGCGGGTTAGCGTATTGTGTTATGAAATTTCTAACTGTTGACGGGCTGGTAAAAAAAATCTCGTCAAAAAAGTCAAAATTAATATCTGGCAAATCATTAGGAATCACATTTTTATAAGCGATGCTATCGGTTACTGCCGCGCCTATTTTTCTAAGTCCATCCGGTATTCCTTTGCTTGACAAATCTGATCTCGGGATGAATATTCTGCGGTTTTTGACATTGATTTTTGAAAATTCCGCTAATAATCCGGCAGACGTTTCCTGTGCTGGAATCAAATCTGGGTTTAGTCCAAACTTGTTCAGCTTGTTTTTTGTGGAATTTCCTATAACCGCTATTTTTATCCCTTTTAAACGGCGGGAATCAAAACCAAGCGAATTGAACCTTTTAAAAAAATAATCTACACCGTATCTGCTGGTAAAAACTATCCAGTCATATTTTTCAATACAAGTTAAACAGGAATCAAATCTTTGGTAATTATCCAGCGGTTTAATTTGTATCATAGGCACATGAAAAAAAAGTCCGTCTAAAAAAAACCTTTCTTCAGATAACCCTGTATAAAGAATTTTTCTTGATTGTTTAAACCAGCCGAATTTTTTATTTAGGTTGACAAGTTCGCCTATGATAAATATTGCAGGGGGGTTGATTTGATTTTTTTCTGTTGCTTCGGATATGTTTTTCAGATTACTTACAATATCAACCTGCGTAATGCCCGCAACATTTGATACACAATAAACAGGGGTATCTTTTGGTTTGCCGAAACGGGTTAGGAAATCTGATATTTTTGATATATGTTTGACACCCATATAAATAACAATAGTGGAACATCCCGCTGCACTTTGCCAATTAACAGTAGCCTCATTCGAAAAATTTTTTTCATATCCCGACAGGAAAAGAACATCGGAAGATAAATTGCGGGCGGTCAGCGCAATTCCGGCATAAGCCGAAGCGATACAACCCGATGTGATACCCGGTACAATCTCAAAACTTATATTATATTCATTAAGATAATCGAGTTCCTCGCTGATTCTGCTGAAAACAGATACGTCTCCGCCTTTGAGTCTTACGACTTTTTTGCCTTTTTTTGCGTAATCGACAATTAACTGATTTATATTATGCTGAACTTTCACCGATTTTTTGGAATCCGCGTAAGAAGTTTTACCAAGATGAGCGCATGAAATAAGTTCCGCTTTATTATTTGTATGGCAGAAAATATTTTTATCTATGAGGTAATCATAAATAATCACATCCGCCTGTTTGAGGATATTTAATCCCCTGACGCTTATTAAATCCCATTTTCCTGATCCCGCGCCTACGATGTAAACTTTCATACGGGTTTAACCTCTTTGTTTTTGATATGCTTAAAAAAATTTGCCATTTCCCTGTTATTGCTTTTGATAACTACAGATAGAGAACCTTGCAGGGGATGAGGGCGCATAAGCGGCAAAGGTATTTTTTGAGAAATCCTGTTTTCTAATCCTAACCTTACAAGAGCGCACTGGGCAATAACAACAGCATCTAAATTTGTGTTATCCAGTATGTTAATTCGTTCTTCAATATTGCCTCTTATATCAATTATTTGAAAATCCGGCCTAAAATCGCGAAGCTGTGTTTTTCTTTTTATACTGCTTGTTCCTATTTTAGCGTTTTTCGGCAATTTACATAAAGGCATATTTTTTTTTGAGACAATAACGTCGTTCTGTTCCATTGGAGCGGTAACTAAAACCGTCTCAAGCCCCTGCCTGAGTTTGTCGGGTAAATCTTTTGCGCTGTGCACAGCAAAATCAGCTTTACCTGAGAGCACTGCCTGATCAATTTCACGGGTAAAAAAATCGGTTCCTTCAATTTGTGAAACAGGTGTTTTTTTGTCTTTATCGCCGGTAGTAGAAAAAACAATTATTTGAGCTTTGAAATCATGGTAAAAAGATTTTATTTTATCGATAATCTCGTCAACCTGCACTAAAGCTAGTGTCATGTCATAGTTGAAATGTTATAATATGTGTGCTATAATGCCTCCAGAAAAATAAGGAGGTAGGCATGCCCGCAATTAAGTATAAAGTAGCATTGAGTGAGCAAGAACGAAAAAAATTGC